>NYTG01000026.1 GCA_002683395.1 Halieaceae bacterium
AACGATCCGTCGTGCATATACGGCGCCGTCAGTGCGACATTGCGAAGGCTTGGGGTGCGATAGCGCCAGCGGTCTGCCGGGTTGCCTGTCACCTCGTATCGTCCCTCGTCGGTGAAAGTTTCCGTTTCCGCATCGACCGTAGGCACTACGTAGATACCAGGGGCCAGCTGCACCTTTGGCGGCCGCAAGGCCCGCCCGTAACGCCTGAAACCGGTACCCGTGTTGTGAAACTGGCTGTCAGTAAACAGCGCGTTCGATTCATTGAGACGGTGACAACTCGCACAGCCTTTCTTCTGAAACACCGCGAAGCCCTCCTCAGCCAGTGGAGGATAGGGCTTGCCGCTCTCCCTCGGATCTCCAGTCCCAGTGGTCATCTGATCGACGAAGTACCAGCGATCAAAGGGTGAATCACCCGACAGCAGTGCGCGTTGATAAGCCGCCAACGCGCGCCCAACGGACTCTTCGGTCAGCCCAGCCGGGTATAACGCGTTGAACTGTGCGCGGTAATCGGCGTTGGACGCGAGCTTTTTGAGCACTGCCTCGCGGCTCGGATTGGCCATTTCATTCACCGCTAGTAGAGGCGACCAAATTTGATCCTCCAAAGAGGTCTCTCGCCCGTCTAGAAACAGCACGCCTGTGTAAGCCACGTTGTAGAGCGAGGGCACATTGCGTCTAACGCCTTTCCCGAGATGTCCCACGGGCGTTGCCAACTCATTTTGAGTAAAGCCCTGCTCAGGAATGTGACACATTGCACAAGAGAGCGTCTCGTTCACAGAAAGCCGGCGGTCAAAGAAGAGTTGCCGACCCAGATTGATCTCACCCGCCTGTAACGGTGAGGCCAACTGGGGCAGCCCCAGCGGCGGCGTCTCGCTGAGGCGATGAAGCGACTGCCGTTGCCCGAGGGATACAATGACCCCCTTAGAGTCAGTGACGTACGCTTGCGACTCGTAGCCAACTCGGGAATCGGCCAGGCCAACGCGATGGTCTGATGGCAGCGCTTGCGCGGTTTCTGCCCCAGACACCTCTGCTGCGACCAAGCACACCCATAACGCGGCAAATAAACAGGGCATCACAAGCGGATAGCGGACCTGTTTAAAACAATTCGCAGAAATGAAATTCAGTGGTAGCATCGCCAAATTGTGGCAGAAAACTTAGGGGAAAATAATGATTTTGCGAGCATTTTTCTCAGCGGCAATTGCGCTGGCATTAATCGTGCAACCGACTGCAGCGGACGAAACCTGCATGTCGCCATATATGGCCAAAATTGTGGGCCAGGAAGACTATGTCTACATCTGGACGCTAGGTCTCGAAGGCGTAGGTGACGGCGAGGACAAGCTCGTTACCGTAGACGTGAATCCTGACTCGGAGACCTACGGCACCGTTATTCACTCCATTTCAATGGGAGGCAGGCACGAGGCGCATCATTCGGGCCTGACTGACGATCGACGCTACCTGTGGGCATCGGGCTTGGATACCAGCAAAATCTTTATCTTCGATGTTCACTCCGATCCTGCGGCCCCNACGCTCCACCGCACTATCGACGATTTTGTTGAGAAAACCGGTGGCGTCGTTGGGCCACACACCAATTATGCGTTACCCGGACGCATGCTAGTGACCGGCTTATCGAATAACCGCGACCACGGCGGTCGAACCGGCATGGCTGAGTACACCAACAGTGGCGACTTCATCACAAGCGTCTGGATGCCCACAGACGACAATCTTCAGGGTGCCGAAAAATCCGGTAGCTTTGCAGACGGTTATGGCTACGACGCGCGAGCGCTNCCTCGCCGCAACGNGCTGGTGACGTCCTCATTTACCGGCTGGAACAACTACATGATGAACCTCGGCAAGATGATGGGTGATGCCGAAGCGATGAAGCGATTTGGTAATACGGTCGTCATTTGGGACCTGCACACCCGCACGCCTAAAAAGATTCTTGACGTCCCCGGGGCACCCCTCGAAATTCGCTGTGCGTGGGGCTCCCGTTCGAATTACTGCTTCACCACCACCGCACTGACCTCGAAGGTCTGGCTGATCTACGAGGATGACGCTGGAGAGTGGCAGGCGAAGGCGGTCGCCGACATCGGTGATGCCAGCAAAATTCCACTGCCGGTGGATATTTCCATCTCGGCCGATGATAACCACCTCTGGATCAACACCTGGAACGACGGCCTGGTCCGTCTGTACGACATCTCCGACCCCTTTGCACCGACTCAGGTCATGGAGAAGCAGATTGGCGAACAGGTCAACATGGTGTCGCAGAGCTGGGATGGGGAGCGCGTCTACTTCACGTCGTCTCTGCTGGCCAGCTGGGACAAGACCACTGCCTCGGAGGGCAACGACCTGCAATATTTCAAGCTGTACAACTGGGATGGCGAGTCGCTGACTCCCGAGTTCAACCTCGACTTTATNGAGCTGGGCCTCGGCGCACCTCACCAGATGCGTTTTGGCGCGCACGCCCTGTACGGCGGCACGTCGGCGCAATCGCCGTCCGGCCTTGGCATGCCTCCCGCGCACTGACCACCCTGTGCGCGGTACCTTATTCCTGCTGATTTGGGCGTGGAGTGCTGCGGCACTCTGCGCTCCACACCAGCACAAACCGCCGGTTGTGCTGGCACCTGGCTATGCGCCACTNGAGTTCATTGCACCCGAGCCCGGCAGCTACGGCCTCCCCACCATGGGCGTAGCCGCTGACGGCGAGGTGCTGGACAGCGACGGCAATAAGGTGCGTTTGCATGACTTTATTGGAGATAAGCCCACTGTCTTGAGCTTTATCTTCACGACTTGTGATGACGTCAATGGCTGCCCGCTGGCCACTTACGTGATGCGCAGCGTGCAGGACGCACTGCAGGCAGACCCTTTGACCGCCAACAAAGCCCGCCTGGTGAGCTTTAGCTTCGACCCGCTCTTTGACACGCCCGGTGTGATCGACGCCTACGGCGCTCAATTTCGAGCAGACGGATTTGACTGGCAGTTTTTGACCACCGAGGGCGCCACAACGCTGGATCCCATTCTCAGCGCCTATGATCAGTGGGTTATTCGCGACTACGATACCAATGGCGAATACATGGGCACCATGTCGCATATCTTGCGGGTATTTCTCATCGACGAATCGCGCCGAATACGGAACATCTATAGCACCTCTTTCCTGCACGCCGATACCGTGGCCAACGACGTCCGTTCCCTGCTGATCGAGGCACAAGCCCACTCGAACACCACGACCGAGCCGGGTCACTAGCTCAGCGCCGGCCCACTGACAGCTCCCACTTTTTTCTTGAAAGGTGTCGTCTAGCGAAACGGGCATTCATGCTACCCTTCGCGCGAAATTTTTCGCCGCGGCGAGTGAATCTCGGCCAAACCCGGGTACCTAGGTGAGGAGCAAGCGTAATGTATATCAACGGCGAGTGGCGCACCGACGGGCCTACGTTTCCCGTTTTTAATCCCGCCACGGGACAGGAAATTGGTCAGGTTGCTGATGGCACCGATCGCGATGCCGCTCGGGCTATCGAGGCCGCTGAGGCCGCTCTGCCAGCCTGGATGGCGGAGACGGCCTATGTGCGATCTGGCCTCCTGTATCGAGCCCATCACCTGATGCTGTCACAGCAACGTGAGCTCGCCGAGCTCATGACCCGAGAACAAGGCAAGCCACTTAAGGCCGCGATGAACGAGGTAAAGTACGCCGCTGATTTTCTGCTGTGGTTTGCGGAAGAAGCCAAGCGCGTCTATGGCGAGACGATCCCCTCGGCGCGCTCGGATCAACGATTTCTCGTGCAAAAACAACCCATCGGTGTGGTCGCCGCCGTCACGCCCTGGAACTACCCGATCTCTATGCTGACCCGCAAACTAGGACCGGCTTTAGCGGCAGGTTGCACCGTAGTATTGAAACCCGCCGAAAGCACGCCGCTTTGCGCGATCGCAGTCTTTAACATTCTCGAAGAGGCCGGTTTTCCAGCAGGCGTAGCCAACCTCGTCACAGCGAGCGATCCCAAGCCGATCGGGGACGTTTTCTGCACCCATCCGGCTGTACGTAAGCTCACCTTCACGGGCTCCACAGCGGTAGGCAAACATCTCGCTCAGGCGTCCGCGCCCCAGCTGAAGCGGATCTCAATGGAGCTGGGTGGCCACGCGCCTTTTATTGTTTACGATGACGCTGACCCCGGTCACGCCGCAAAGGGCGTGTCACTGGTGAAGTTTTTGAATACCGGGCAAGCCTGTATCAGCCCGAACCGCATCTTTGTTCAACGTCGAATCCTGGAGCCGTTTCTTGACACGCTTCAATCCCGGGTTAACGCCCTACGGGCAGGGGATGGAATGGATCCTGCCAATGGCATCGGGCCGCTGATTAACGAAGCCGCCGTCGAAAAAGTCGATCGTCAGGTACGCGACGCCATCGATAAGGGCGCGACACTGCTCGCCGGCGGTACACGGCTACTCGACAACGGACTCGAAAAGGGCTGCTTCTACAGCGCCACACTGCTCACTGATGTCGCCCCCGACATGCTGATCTATCGGGAAGAAACATTCGGACCCGTCGCGGGGGTGGTACCCTTTGACGATGAGGACGATGTAATCGCCATGGCCAATGACACCCGCTACGGCCTTGCGGCTTATGTTTACACTCAAAATCTGGCCAGAGCATTACGGACTTTCGAGCAACTCCAGTTCGGCATCATTGGCATTAACGACATCAACCCCACGAGCGCGGCAGCGCCTTTTGGGGGTATGAAAGAGAGCGGATTAGGCCGCGAGGGCGCACGCGAAGGCATCGAGGAATACCTCGAGACCAAGCTGGGTGGCCTCAGCATCTGACGGCATAGGACGGCAAGGAGCACATTATGGCAGCACCGGATTATCCCGGCCTCGATACCCTGGCCCTGCACGCAGGCGCCCAGCCGGACCCCGCCACAGGCGCGCGCGCGACACCCATCTACCAGACGGCGTCGTTTTGCTTTCCGGACTCCGACTACGCGGCGTCTCTGTTTAATATCGAACGCGCGGGTCACGTGTATTCGCGCCTGAGCAACCCGACCAATGCGGTGCTTGAGGAGCGCATTGCGGCGCTAGAAGGCGGTGTCGGCGCGATCGCAACGGCGAGTGGCCAGGCCGCGCTGCATCTTGCCATCATCACGCTCATGGGAGCCGGCTCGCACATTGTCGCTTCCGCGGCGTTGTATGGGGGCAGCCACAATCTGCTGGCTTATACCCTGCCCCGTTTTGGCATCGAAACCACTTTTGTCGACCCTCGCGATCCTCAGGCCTTCGCCAACGCGATTCAGGACAATACGCGCCTTGTATTCGGGGAAACGCTGGGCAATCCCAGCCTTGATGTCCTCAACATTCCGGCTATTGCGGAGGTCGCGCACGCTGCCGGCCTGCCATTGATGGTGGACTCGACCACCACCACCCCCTACTTGATCAAGCCCTTTGAACTCGGCGCGGACATTATTCAGCACTCCGCCACCAAGTTCTTGAGCGGACACGGCATTGTGATCGGGGGTTTACTGGTAGACAGCGGCCAGTTTGACTGGGATGCGTCAGGTAAATTCCCCACACTTTCAGAGCCTTATGAGGGATTTCATAACCTCATTTTCACTGAAGAATTTGGCCCCGCCGCCATGATACAGCGCGCCCGAAAAGAGGGTCTTCGTGACTTTGGCGCCTGCATGGCGCCGACCTCTGCGTTTCATATTTTACAGGGCATCGAAACCCTTAGCCTGCGGATGGCGCGCCACGTTGAAAACACCCGCGCCGTGACGGCGTTTCTACTTGAGCAAGAGCAGGTTATCCGAGTGGGCTATCCCGAGCTTGACGGCCACCCTGACCAGGCATTGGCGGCAGAGTTGCTTCCCAATGGCTGCGGCGCCGTATTTAGCTTCGATCTCGCGGGCGGTCGTGAGGCGGGCATTGCCTTTGTCGACGCACTGAGCGTGTTTTCGCATCTCGCCAATATTGGAGATGCGAAATCGCTGGTCATACATCCCGCCAGCACCACACACCATCGCATGGATGCCGCCGCACTCGCGGCGGGCGGCATTGGTGAAGGCACTATTCGTCTATCAATTGGACTCGAAGATCCCAAGGACCTAATGGCCGATTTGAAGCAGGGCCTGAGAGCAGCGGGAAAGGCCGCTGGAGGCGGCCGCTAATGCGCATCGAGGTAAACAGTCAGACAGTCTATTGCTACACCAATTCGCGCAACATCGATGCCAGCAAACCCAGCATNGTCTTTATCCACGGNTCGGGAATGGATCACATCGTNTGGACGCTCGCGGCGCGGCATTTCGCCCGNCATGGCAACAATGTGATTTCGGTTGATTTACCCGGACATGGCCGATCAGAGGGCATGCCCTTGTCCACNGTGGAGGAAATGGCCACCTGGATAATCGGNGTGCTCGACACGCTACAGATTGATCAGGCCGCNTTGGTGGGTCACAGCTTGGGGAGTCTCATTTCTCTCGAGTGTGCCGCGAGTCATGCCGCGCGGGTCAGGGCCATCGCGCTGGTTGGCACCACCGCTCCCATGCCGGTTTCAGACGCCATCCTGAACGCAGCAGAGTCCAATGATCATGCCGCATTCGATATGCTCACGCAGTGGGGCTTCAGCAAACGCCACCAGTTTGGCGGCAATCGCAACTCCGGCATCTGGATGATTGGCAACACGCTCAGGCTNTACGAGCAGTCGGGCCCGGGCGTTTTGTTCCACGATATGCGGGCCTGTAACGACTACACCACGGGCACGGAGCAGGCAGCCAAGATCAACTGCCCCACCCTGATGATTCTGGGCGCCGAAGATCGCTTGACGCCGGTGAGGAGCACCCGCGCGCTACAGGAAGCCATCCCCGCTCCTATCGTGGAGGTATTACCCGAGACGGGGCATACCATCATGGTCGAAGCTCCTAACGCCATGCTGGATGCCCTTCACCGAGTTCTGTAAGAGGCAAGGTCGCTCGCTCCCCCCTAAAGCATGGCCTCGATCTGAGAAATACGCTCTTTACCAAAGAACATTTCCTGCCCCACGAAGAACGTCGGCACACCAAATGCACCACGCTCGGCAGCCTGCTGCGTATTGTGCAGCAGCGCATCCTTCACTGGCTGCGTCTGAATCGCTTCTATGAGGGCCTGCGCGTCGAGACCCGCTGCCTGCCAAACACCGGCGGCCACTTCTGGGTCACCCATGTTCTGCTCTTGCTCCCACATGCCCGCCAAATTGGCATCAACATATTGCTGCTGAACACCCATTTGCTGTGCCGCAATAAAACCTCTCATCAACATGATCGTGTTGATCGGAAAGTGGGGGTTAAAACGGAATCGCTCTAATCGATGCGCCGCGATAAAACGCTGCGTCTCCAGCATTTCGTAATCCAGTTTTCCCTTCACCTCCCCGAAGGCCACCATCGGCGCCTGATTGTTGGTGAGTTTAAAAAGCCCCCCCAACAGCACCGGGGTCAATGTGAGCGCCGATCCGTTACGCTCTGCCACCTCACTCAGCACGTGATAAGAGAGGTAGGCGTTAGGACTGGCGAAGTCGAATAAAAACTCAATAGATGACGACATGAAGAACTCCTTTAAAAACGGGTATCTGAAATAGTAGTGCGGTGCAGCAGGCGGCTGTGTCCGTCATAGCCACCGGTGGCGGCGTGCAGCAACGAACGGTTGTCCCACATGACCAACATACCCACCTGCCACCGATGGGTATAAATGAATTCGGGCCGGCTCTGGTGCGCATAGAGCTCGAGCAGCAGCGAATCACTTTCGTCCTTTTCCAAGCCGACAAACCCTTTGATATAAGCGGCTGACGAGTACAGCGCCCGCTTTCCGGTTTCGTGATGTACGCGAACGAGTGGATGTTCCTGCGTTTCAAGCGCCTTCTCACTGGGGAGTATCTTCATACTCCGCCCCTGCTCCTGATCAGCCTCACCATAGGCCCCGTCGGGAGCGTAACCCAGCGCAGCCGAATGAATCGCGGTCAGCCCGTCTACCTTAGCCCGCAGCGCCTCGGGCATCTGCTCATACGCCGCCACTTGATCGGCAAAAAGCGTCTCTCCGCCCACAGGTGGAATTGTCAGCCCGTAAAGCGCTGTGGCAGCCGGCGGCACTGGCATAAAGCTCCAGTCACTATGAAATATCTCGGCGAAAATACTGGTGGTTTCGTCAGCCTCGCGCTGGATAGCCGCAACTTTGGGATGCTCATCAATGTGCCCAAAAAAAGGGTCCTCGCCGATGGCACCGAACTGCTCACTAAAGCGAACCAGCTGCTCAGGCGTGAGCTGCTGATCCGGAAACGCCACCACCTTATGCTCCAACCAGTGCCCTCGGATTGCTGCCACCAGATCTCTAGACAAGGGCTCATTCAATCGAACACCAGTAATGGTCGCCCCGCAGCTGTCACCCGATGCCTGAACAGTTAATGTCACTCTACTCCCCCCTCATATGGCGCTCGGTTCAGCACTCAGTCCAGTACTCAGTCCAGTACTGAGCGCGAAGCAATAGAACACGCGATCCCAGGCATTTAGATATCGACGGCGTGGTTCCACCAGGCCAGATCGGAATAAGCTCGCAAATCGACCTCATGGCTCCAGGCCGAGCGATGCTGCGTGGCGAGATGAAAATACGTTTCAGCCATCTTCTCCGGCAGCAAGAGGCCATCCTTGTCTTTGCCTTTGGCTTCTCGCAAAGCCTCAAACTTTTCGGCGCCCAGCATTTTTCCCAACGTGTCTGGCGCATCGACTGCGCCATCAACCATGATATGAACAACGTGAACACCCTGCGCCGCGTATTCGGCGTTCATCGTCTGACACAGTAGTCGCCGGCCCGCCATCGCGGCGGCGTGAGAGTGCTGGCCACTGTTACCGCGCATTGCCGCCGTCGCGGAGGTCACTAAAATTGTGCCATGGCCCCGCTCTACCATGAGTGGCACGAGCACCTTAGCGATGCGGAAAAGACCGAAGCAGGCCATCCTCCAGCCCAGCTCAAACGTTTTCAAGGGGGTCTCGTCGAGGGACCGGTTGCCAATTTGTGCGCCCAAGTTATAGAGCACCGTATCGATAGGCCCAATGGCCTCGACGGCTGCAACCAGTTCTTCGAGGGCATCCTCCTCCACCGCATTCAGCAGATGCCCACTTGCAGACCAGCCCGCCTCGCGAAGGTCATCGACCATCGCGTTGAGACCATCGATATTGCTGCGCCGGCAAAGCGCGGCATGGTAACCCTCGGCCGCAAATTTTTTACCGACTGACCCCCCAATACCGGCTCCCGCACCAATTACCAAACAGGTTTTCTTCACCTCGCCCTCCGTTGCTTGCTCACTCTAGTACTGTGCCCGCCCGCACCAACGCATCGATAGCGGCCGCGTCGTAACCGATAGCTGCCAAAACCTCGCGGCCGTGCTCACCCAACCGCGGCGCAGGCCGCGACACACTTGCCGGCGTTTTGTCGAAGCGCGCCGGATGCCGGGCCTGACGCACCTCACCAAATTCCTCAAAATGTAAGCGGTCCACTGAACCATTGGCTAACACCTGCTCGTGATCTAGCAGCTCGGAACGGTCAATAATAGGCGCACAGGGAACGCCCGCCTGATCGAAGCGCGCGAGGATCTCGTCGCTGGACCATTTTTTGATCTCTTCTGCGGTAATTTCCTTGCGCTCACTGTTGTGCGTGAATCGCCCCTGAGCGGTTTTGAAGTTGGGATGGTCGATCAAATCTTCACGATTGAGCGCGCGGCACATCCCCTCCCACTCACTATCGGAAATCGCCCCCGCGGTAATAAACCGATCCTGGGTCTCGTAAATCAGATCCATCGCGCCCTGATACCGCCGGACATCAAACTCCTGATCGGCATAGGTCAATCCCGCCATTCCCTCGGGCCAAAACAGGCTCAGCATGGCATCGAGCATAGAGAGCCGCACATGCTGGCCTTCTCCCGATTTTTCTCGAGCGTAAAGCGCCGTGCTAATGGCCTGTGCAGCGGTGATTGCAGTGACTTTGTCAGCGATGATGATACGAAACATCTGAGGCCTGCCGGTCGCTCGATCAGCCTGAATATCTGTCGCACAAGAAAGTGCCTGAATAACGGGGTCATAGACACGCTTGTGTGCGTAAGGACCCTCCTCTCCAAACCCACTTATCGAGACATAAATCAAGCGGGGGTTGAGCTCTCTGAGGACCGGCTCGCCAAAACCCATGCGCTCCATAGCGCCAGGCCGGAAGTTTTGAATCAGCACATCTGCATCGGCAACCAAGTCAAACAAGATTTTCTTGCCGTCTTCAGACTTGAGGTCAACACCAATAGATCGCTTGCCGCGATTACAGGAGAAAAATGCAGCCGTGACCTTATTGACCGTCGGCCCGATATGACGCATTTGCTCGCCGGTGGTGGGCTCTACTTTGATAACGTCGGCGCCCTGGTCGGCCAGCATCATGGCCGCAACAGGCCCCGATACCATACTCGTCAAATCCAACACTTTGACGCCCGCTAATGCACTCATGGGTTACCTCGACTCTACTCAGATTTTCGCCGGACCAATGCGGACCTGCGAGCTCTGCGTCATGGTAACGCCGCAGGACCCTAGGTAAAGCGATTTTGTCGGGGAATCATGCGCGGCCCATGCTACGGGAGCAGCGGCAGTTGACGCGCTGAGCAAAGCAACT
>NYTG01000027.1 GCA_002683395.1 Halieaceae bacterium
GGCAGTGAAGTCAGTGATCGGGCAAAGCATCACGGTTCGGCCCGTTAACTGTGCAGTCGTGCGGGCAAACTGAACAGCCGCATACAGCTGCTGAGCGCCTGCTCTGGCGCGGGCTGTTGCTATCTGGCTCTTGAACGACGGTGCGGCCATTGCCGTCAAAACGCTGACAATAGCAAGAGTGACCAGACTCTCCAGGAGCGTCAGACCCCGTTGACGCTTTCGATTTTTTGGTCGTTTCCTCGCCATTCACCGACATTACTGACGCAGCATTGATGCGGGCAGATCCGCGGCGGATAAGGATGCGATTGAAAGAACCGGCCACTCGTTAAGAGACCGACGGCGGTGACGAATGCCAACCGGGTGACGCTAGTCGTCTACCGCTACGGTGGGAATGCGCAGCCCCTTGGGCAGTGAAAAAGTGATGTTTTCCTCCCGCCCATCAAGATCTCGCACGGCCACACCGCCATGCTGACGCAGCGTTGCAATCACTTCCTTTACCAACAACTCCGGAGCCGAGGCACCGGCGGTCACGCCTACGCGCTGTTTTCCGGCGAGCCACTGGGAATCGATCATACTGGCGTCATCGATAAGGTAAGCGCTTGCACCACAACGCTCGGCCAGCTCACGCAGGCGATTCGAGTTGGAGCTGTTGGTCGAACCCACCACCAGCACAATATCCACCTCGTCGGCTAACGTTTTCACCGCATCCTGCCGGTTTTGGGTGGCGTAACAAATATCGTCCTTGCGCGGCCCCTGAATGTCGGGAAACTTGGCTCGCAGCGCGTCTATCACCTTGGCCGTATCGTCCACCGACAAGGTGGTTTGAGTCACAAATGCCAGCGAGGCAGGATTGTCGACTTCCAGCGCGCCCACCTGTTGTTCATCTTCGACCAGATAAATCGCTCCGCCGTGGGAGGTGTCATAGCGACCCATGGTCCCCTCGACCTCGGGATGCCCCGCATGACCAATCAGAACGCACTCACGGCCCCCCGCACTAAAGGCTGCCACCTCAACGTGGACTTTGGTTACCAGTGGGCAAGTGGCATCAAACACCTGCAGGCCTCGACCCTCTGCCTCTTCCTGAACCGCGCGGGATACGCCATGGGCGCTAAAAATAACGATCGCCTCGTCGGGCACTTCGGCCAATTCATCGACAAATATCGCACCGCGAGTGCGCAGGTCATCGACTACGTGACGGTTGTGAACCACCTCGTGGCGCACATACACCGGCCCGCCAAACACCTCGAGGGCGCGATTGACGATGTCGATGGCACGATCTACCCCGGCACAGAAACCTCTAGGGTTGGCGAGTACGATATCCATCAGTGCAGTTCCGCCGGTTCCACGCGCGCTATGCGCACCTTAAAGTGAATAGTACGCCCTGACAGCGGATGATTGAAATCGACGGTCACCGTAGTGTCGCCCACATCGGCAATCATCCCCGGAACCTCCCCTCCCGCCGCGTCGGCAAAGGTAAAAAGCATGCCGGGCTCCAGCGGCGTATCGCTGTCAAAGTCGGCTCTGGGAATCGACTGCAAGTTGTCATCCTGCGGTTCACCAAACCCCTCCTCAGGCGGGATCCGGAATTCCGCCTCGTCACCCGCCCGCATGCCGATCAACCGCCGCTCAAATCCGGGTAATAACGAACCATCGCCCATCACGAAGCTGACGGGATCCCCTCCAAAGTTCGAATCGACCTCCTCCCCCGTCTCCAGTGTGAGTGAGAAGTTCAAGGTGACGCGGGTGCTGGATTCAATCTCTAAATTCATAGGCTCAGGATACGGGGGCTTTTTCCGGGGGGGAAGCGCTACTGAAAAATGCGCTCAGCAACCACCACCCAGCGCCAAGGGTAATAGCGGAATCGGCGAGATTGAACGCCGGCCAATACCAACTCTGATAATGCAGGGAAATAAAGTCCACCACATGACCCAGCAACAACCGATCTATCAGATTGCCAACACCGCCGCCAAGGATCAGGCCCAGCGGCATCACCAACCCACGATCCCCCGGGCTCAGCCGAAACAACCACACCACAATGAAGACACTGACGGCCAAGGCAACACCTGCCAGGAACCAACGCTGCCACCCCCCTGCATCAGCTAAAAAACTGAAGGCCGCGCCCGTGTTGTAGGTCAGCATCCAGTTAAACCAGCTCGTGACCTGCTGAGGGCTGCGGAAATCGAGTTCCGCCATCGCGATTTGTTTGCTCCACTGATCAAGTGCGATAACCATAACGGCGATCACCAAAGCCACCCAGGGGCGCTGGCCAATCGCCGCAAGCCATCTGCTTTTAGGCAAAGTGACGGACCTCACCCGGGCCGTCAATATTGGTGATGCAGCGCCCGCACAAGGTGGGGTGCGCTGCGTGTTGCCCCACATCGGGCCGACGATGCCAGCACCGCTCACATTTTTCACTGCTGGCAGGTCGCGCCACAATGCGCAGCGCGATACCCTCCGCCTGCATCGCATCCTCTGGTGCCTGATCCCAATCCTCGACATTGGCCTCCGACGTGATCAGCACAAACCGAAGCTCTTCCTGGAGGTGACGAAGGCGTGCCGCCAATTCAGCTTCTGCATACAGCGTCACCGACGCATCGAGCGATCCCCTCAACACACCCTGTTCTCGGGCCAACTCCAACGCTTTATTCACCTGCTGACGCACGGCCATCATCTCGGACCAAAACGCATCGTCGAGTGCACCCTCTTTATCGGGAGCGGGCAAGGTTTCATACCACTGCGTCAGGAAAACCGAGGCCGCACGTGGCCCAGGCAAATTTTCCCAGATCTCCTCAGCGGTAAAACTGAGAATGGGCGCAATCCAGCGACACAATGCTTCCGCGAGATGAAACAAGCTGGTTTGCGCCGACCGGCGCGCGTAGGAGTCAACGCCCGTCGTGTATTGCCGATCTTTGATGATATCGAGGTAGAACCCCCCCAACTCACCGCTACAAAAGTTGTGAATCCGATGGTAGACGTGATGGAACTGATACTCGCCATAGGCGGTTTGCAGGTCCGCCTGCAGTGTATGGGCCTGACCGAGGATCCAGCGATCCAGTGGCAGACATTGCTCAAAGGGCAGGCAGTCAGTGACCGGATCAAAGCCTGCCAGGTTAGCGAGCAAAAACCGCGCCGTGTTGCGGATACGCCGATAGGCGTCAGCAGTGCGTTTAAAAATCTCGTCCGAAGCAGAGATCTCATTGCGGTAATCAGCGGCCGAAACGTACAACCTTAAAACGTCGGCACCGAGATCCTGCATGGCCTTGCCGGCCGGAATAATATTACCGAGCGATTTCGACATCTTGCGCCCGTCGCCATCGACCGTAAATCCATGAGTCAGCACGCCGCGATAAGGGGCCTCATTGTGTGTGCCAATACCGGTGAGTAGTGAAGACTGGAACCAACCTCGGTGCTGATCAGAGCCCTCAAGATACAAATCGGCGGGCCAGTCGAGATCCTCGCGCTCGCGCAACACACATTCGTGGGTGACACCCGAATCGAACCAGACATCCAGCGTATCCACGACTTTTTCGTAGTGCTCGGCGTCATCGCCCAGCAACTCGGCAGGATCCAGATCGAACCAGGCCTCAATACCCCGGCTTTCCATTCTTACCGCCACTTGCTCCATCAGTGACTGGGTATCGGGATGCAGATCGCCGGTGGTTTTGTGCACGAAGAGCGCTATCGGTACCCCCCAGGTTCGCTGCCTCGAAATACACCAATCCGGCCGCTCCTCGAGCATGGCGTCGATGCGGGCCCGCCCCCAGTCGGGAATCCACTGCACCTGCTCCACCGCAGTCTTGGCGGCAGCGAGCAAACCATTCCCCGTCATACTGATAAACCACTGGGGGGTTGCGCGGAAAATAATGGGGGTTTTATGGCGCCAGCAATGGGGGTAGCTGTGCTGGAACGCCTCGTGACACAAAAGCACGTTACGCTCCGCCAGTGCCGCGACAATGTCATCGTTGGCCTTGAAAATGTGTTGCCCGGCAAAGACGGGCGTATCGGGATGATAAACGCCATTTCCGCCCACCGGGTTATAGACCTCGAGGCCGTAGCGGCGACCCATATCAAAATCTTCAAGGCCGTGGGCCGGGGCCGTATGGACGCAACCCGTACCCGCCTCGGTGGTCACATGGTCACCGAGGATAATGGGCACCGGCACCTCACTGAAAGGCGGTCGCAGCATCAAACCTTCAAGATCCGCACCTTTGGCGCGACCCACGACCTCAATGGAGTCGGCACCAAAGCGCTGTGCGCAGGCCTCGACCAGCGCCTCGGCCACCAGCACTCGACGGTCAGGCAGCGCCAGCAGCACGTAATCGAGTGCGGCGGCGAGCGCCACACCGCGATTGGCGGGCAGCGTCCAGGGCGTCGTGGTCCAGATCGCGAGCTCAATGGGGCGACTGTCGTCGCAACCGAATTTTTTTGATGCCGCGGCACTATCAACAAAGGGGAATGCGACATCCACCGCAGACGACTGCTTGTCGTGATACTCCACCTCTGCCTCAGCCAGCGCCGAGCCGCAATCCAGACACCAGTGCACTGGCTTGAAACCCCGGAGCAGATGCCCTCGATCAATAATTTTAGCCAGCGTACGAACAATGCTCGCCTCGAACCCAAAATCCATCGTCAGGTACGGATGATCCCAGTCGCCGAACACACCCATGCGCATAAAATCTGCCTTCTGGGCGTCGACCTGCTTGGTCGCATAATCGCGGCAGTGCTGCCGAAACTCGGCGGCGGTAACTTTGTGGCCTGGTTTACCTACTTTCTTTTCGACGTTCAGTTCAATCGGGAGCCCATGGCAATCCCAGCCGGGCACATACGGCGCGTCAAATCCGGACAGCGTTTTGGATTTGATAATGATGTCCTTGAGGATCTTATTGATCGCGTGGCCAACGTGCAGCTGACCGTTGGCGCAGGGAGGGCCATCGTGAAGGATAAAGCGTGGTTTGCCCTCGCCCGCCTCGCGCATTTGGGCATACAGGTCCATGTCTGCCCAGGCCTTGAGTCGCTCGGGCTCACGCTGCGCCAAGTTGGCCTTCATGGGGAAGTCCGTTTGGGGCAAATTCAGCGTGGCTTTATAATCACTCATACGTTATCCGTGGTTTGCCAGCCATGCTCTCGCATTGGCCTTATCCGCCGCGATCCCCGCTTTCAGGGCATCGAGTGACGGAAACTTCTGTTCATCGCGCAGCTTGTGCCAAAACTGCACCGTCAGTCTCTCACCGTACAAATCCGGTGAGCCATCCAAAACATGCACCTCAAGGGTTGCCTCAAGGCTCTCCCCAATGGTGGGCTTCACCCCTACGTTGGCCACACCGGGGGCCTTGTGCAGACCCCCTCCCGATACGTTGACGGCATAGACCCCTTGCAGGGGCGACCGAATCCGACGCAACGCAATATTCGCGGTGGGAGCATCTAGCTGCCGACCGAGCTTCTGCCCGTGCTGCACCCGCCCCGCCATCTCGAAAGGCCTCCCCAACAGCCCTGACGCCGCCTCAAAGTCCGACTCGGCGAGTGCCGCGCGAATCCGCGTGCTGCTCACACGCTCGTGATCCACTTCCAGAGTGGGTGTGGGGGCGACAGCATAGCCAAATTCACCCGCTAGCGCGCGCACATAATCCAGATCTCCCTCGCGCCGATTGCCGAACCGGAAATCATCGCCAAAAGCCAGGTATCGCACTCCCAGGCCCTCGACGAAAACCTGCTCGACAAATTCTCGGGCGCTTAATTGTCGGAGTGATTCGTTAAAGGGCAGGCATAAGACGCGGTCCACTTCGCAGGCCTCCAGTAAGGGCCACTTGTCGCGCAGCGTCGTGATGCGTGGCGGCGCCTCGACCGGGCTGAGGTACTCCCGCGGCAGAGGCTCAAACGTCACGACCGTGGTCGGCACACCCAGCGACGCAGCCTCCGCATTGAGATGCGCCAGCACCGCCTGATGTCCGAGATGAATACCGTCAAAAGCGCCGATCGTCACCGCACAGCCGCGGTGACGAGAACGCAAATTATGCCGGCCGCGGATGAGCTCCATCCCCGCTCGTCTTCCCTTCTAATCAAAGGCGCAGTATACCGCCGAGACCCGAACAGATCAGCCAGCGTTTGCCGTCAATCAATGAAGTAGCTTAACCGTGTTTAGCGCCGCAGATCTGCGGGTCGGAATCCCAGAAGCCACAGCGTCACTAAAAAGACGCCCAGACCGCTTACGCACAATATGCCCAGCTGGTAGGCACGCTGCCACCACAACCAGTCTGCCCAGACCGCGTTCTCAGGCAGCATCCACGCGAGCGCCCCGATCATGGCAGCTGTGGCCAACAGAATCTGCAGCAGCCATTTCAGAGGCAGACTATCTGCGGGCAATACTGCCCCGCGCCGCAAACCTCGGTAGAGCAGCATGGCGTTCAACCAAGCCGACACGCTGGTCGCGAGCGCCAGACCCACGTGACCGAGGTTTAACCACCACATCAACGGAAATACGAAAGCGGCGTTGAGCAGCATGTTCGCCACCATCGCAATAATGCCAATCCGAACGGGCGTGCGCATGTCCTCGCGAGCATAGAAGCCCGGAGCCAGGACTTTCACTAGCATGAATGCCCCCAAACCAAGGGTATAAGCACGCAGGCTTGCCGCCGCCATGGTCCGATCACCCTCGCTGAAGGCCCCGTACTGAAACAGTGTTGCCAACAGCGGTTCGGCTAATATCGCCAGCGCGACGGTCGCAGGAATAGCAATCAGTAAGACACACCGTATCGCCCAGGCCAGCGTGCTCGCAAAAGCCGGATCATCGGCTCGGGCTCGCTGACCCGAGAGAGTCGGTAAGATCACGGTCGCAATGGCGATCGCAAATACGCCGAGCGGCAATTCAGTCAGCCGGTCGGAGTAATACAGCCACGACACACTGCCTGTCGGAAGGAGCGACGCCAGCACCGTATCCAGCAGCAAATTAATCTGGCTCACTGAAACACCGAACAGGGCGGGCACCATGAGCAGCATAATCCGCCGCACGCCCTCGTGCCGGGGCGCCCATCGCGGCCGGGGAACCAGACCCACACCGGCCAATGCCGGCACCTGAAAAAGTAGCTGCGCGAACCCCGCCACCAACACACCGAGGGCCAGTGCGACGACGGGTTCCTCAAAGTTGGGCGCGCCCCACAGCGCTGCGCCAATCAAACAGAGATTCAACAGCACCGGTGTCAGCGCCGGCACCGCAAACCGGCGGTAGCTATTGAGAATAGCCCCCGCGAATCCGGTGAGTGAAATCAGTAGCAGATAAGGGAAGGTGAGCTTGATCAAGTCGCCCGTAAGCGCCAACTTGGCAGGATCTCGCAGGAAACCGGGGGCAAAAATAGTCGCCACGATAGGCGAGGCCATCACTGTAATCAGTGTTAACAAGAGCAGCACGCCGCCCAGCACCCCCGCGACCCGATCGACGAGCTCCCGAACCGCTGCCTGCCCCCCTTTTTCACGGGTATCAGCGAGCACCGGTACAAAGGCCTGAGCAAAAGCCCCCTCGGCAAACAGTCGCCGCAAAAAATTGGGGATCTTGAACGCCACAAAAAAGGCATCGGCGTTGCCGTTGGCACCAATGAGGTTGGCCAGCACGACGTCGCGAAGCAGACCCAATAGGCGCGACAGCATGGTTGCCGATCCCACCACCGCACTCGATTGAACGAGCTTCGGATCTTCAGGGGCTTGCACAGCAGTCACTTAAGAGAACCGGGGTGGGCTGAGTTCAACCTTCATTATGGCCCTGCCACTGAGCCCGGCGCCGTAGCGCAGCGCAACAGCCGTCAAAACCGCCGCTCCGTATACCAATTCACGGGGGCCGAATGCTGATCGACCTGATCGACGACGTCTAAAATCAATGCAAACAAAGCCATACGCACCACGACGCCGTTATCACTTTGTCGGAAAATCGCAAGGTTTGGATTGTCATTGAGGTCTATATCCAGCTCTCTGGCGCCCTCCCGGGAATCTCTNGGTAACGGATGCATGATGACCGTATTNGGCTCGCAGTTTGCGGTGTAAACGCTCTGGGTTAGCCTGAAGCGGCCTCTGTANAGATCCGCNTCNTCACGACTGGCAAAACGCTCTTCCTGAATACGTGTGCTNTAGACAATATCGACATCGGCGATACCGGTCTCCAGTGCATCCGTCTCCAGTACTTCGTGGCCTGCCTCGCGCAAAGCCTCCACCACCTCTTCCGGCATACTGAGCGCCTCCGGAGACACCAGACTGACCCTCAGACCCTCGAACAGGGATAGCAGCTTGGACAAGGAGTGTACGGTGCGGCCAAATCGGAGGTCNCCCACCATCGCAATACGCAGCCCATCCAGACCCCGCTCCCGGCCTACCAGTTCTGATCGAATCGTGTAGAGATCGAGCAACGCCTGACTAGGATGCTCATTCGCGCCATCACCCCCGTTAATCACCGGTACCCGGCTCGCCGCCGCAAACTCGGACACCGAGCCATCCTCGGGGTGACGCATAACGATAATGTCGGAGTAACCGCTCAGCACCCGGGCGGTGTCATAGAGTGATTCACCCTTGGCAATCGCAGAGTGTTCAAAGCCGGTGGTCTCGCGGACCTCACCGCCCAGCAAATTAAAGGCGCTGCCAAAGCTGATTCGGGTTCGCGTCGAGGGCTCAAAAAACATTGACCCAAGAATGGCACCGTCGAGTACACGCGTCATTCGCTCCCGGTGCGCATAGGGGCGCATGGTATCGGCGACGGTGAACAACTGCTCGACATCAGCTCGCTCGAACTGGCTGACACTCAGGATATGGCTACCGGCAAATTGCACGATACGCACTCCACTGCATTACCACTTGCTGACGTCTATTGTAGCCCCGATCATCCCTCCACCGACAGCGTCTCTACCCAGCGTTCCAACTGATCGAGAGCGATGGCGGTCGTCTCGGTGAGCTCCGGCCGCGCCCGCTCTTCAGCGAGCTCCGCCTTAAATTGCGCCAGTGGAAACGATCCGTCGCGCCGCTGGAACTGACAATGCTCCCGCCACTGTGCGACTTCCGGTGCGGTCAGGGAATCAGGGAAATTGCGTGCTCGATACCGAAATAACAATTCTGGCAGGCGTTGATCGGCGAAGGGAAAGGTCTGTGACGCCAAGGACGCCGGGGCCTCAGACACCACCTGCTCNCAGAGACTGCGGTCAGCCGCGCTGACAAAGCCCTCGTAAAGCATATGNTCGGGATCCGAGCGCGGTGGAAATGTCCGCTCTCGCCACANACTCTGGAAACGCGCCACAAAACTCGCCGGATCAGCGGCGCGGCACTCCCGNANCAGCGCGAGATGCCGGCGATGCAGATCACCGTCGAGCTCCAGCGACTCTGCCACCTCACCGGCGACCCACTGCACCGGTAGCAAAACGGGCGCACGATTAAGGCGAATCGTTTTAATCGGCGGGCGCTCTNCGCCGTCGGGCAGGTCGGCTTGCGGCGTAAATAGGTGCTCGCGGATAACCGCCGGATCCTGCTCAAGAAAATCGGGGGACTGACCCAGGTCAACGCAGATCACCTCNCTATTGTTCTGGGGGTGCCAGGCGACCGGCACAATCANCGCAAGATTCTGCCGTGCCGCACCAAACATGCCCGACACGTGCACCAGCGGCGTCAACTGCTCGAGNTCCAGCAGTCCGCTGACCGCACGCTTCGAGCGCTGCTGATAGAGCGTAGCGAAAAGCTCACCGTCACTGCGCTTCAACAATTTAGCCATCTCAATGGTGGCGATCACATCCGCCATCGCATCATGCGCCGCGCCATGCTCGATACCGTTGGCCGCGGTGAGTTCCTCGAGCCGAAAACTGCTGAAGCCATCCTCACGCAGCGGCCACTCGATACCGCTTGGCCGGAGCGCCCGATANGCACGGGTCACGTCAAGNAGATCCCAACGACTGTTGCCGTTTTGCCACTCCCGCGCNTAGGGATCGCGNAANCACCGCCAGAGGGTGAAGCGGGTGATTTCGTCGTCGAAGCGGATNGAGTTGTAGCCNATNCCGCAGGTATGAGGGNACGCGAGTTCGGCATGAATCCGCGCGATAAATTCAGCCTCCGTCACNCCCTTTTCTNCAGCGACTTGCGGGGTAATGCCGGTCACGCGGATCGCTGCCGGGTGGGGTAACCGATCCGGAGTCGGTTTGGCATAGAGTGTTAGGGGCTCGCCAATAATCTCGAGTGCCGCATTCGTTCGCACGCCCGCGAACTGCCAGGGCCGGTCCTGAGTGGCATCCGCGCCGGAGGTTTCATAATCGTGCCAGTAGAACGACTCAGATGAGCTCAAGCGCCTGCTCTTCGATTTGGGCCTGCCAGATACGGGGCCCGGTGATATGCACCGACTCCCCTTGGCTGTCCACCGCGACACTCACCGGCATATCTTTAACGGTGAAGGCGTAGATGGCTTCCATACCGAGATCGTCAAAGGCCACGACTTCGGCTTTGGTGACGGCCTGAGACACCAAATAGGCTGCACCACCCACTGCCATCAGATAGACCGCACCGTGCTTTTTGATGGCCTCCACCGCGACCGGCCCGCGCTCTGCCTTGCCNATCATGCCGGCCANTCCGGTTTCTTCGAGGATGTAGTCAGTAAACTTGTCCATGCGGGTCGCGGTCGTGGGGCCTGCGGGGCCCACTGCCTCGTCTCGCACCGGGTCAACAGGACCAACGTAATAAATGAACTTACCGGCTAAATCCACCGGCAGCGGCTCACCCTTTTCCAGCATTTGCGTCATGCGCTTGTGGGCCGCATCGCGCCCGGTCAGCATGGTTCCCGACAGCAGCACCGTCTCGCCGGGCTTCCAGGTGTGGATCTCGTCCCGGGTCACGGTGTCGAGGTTAACCCTGCGCACCGACTCACCCGGATCCCAGCTGATATCCGGCCATTGATCAACATCGGGCGGTGTTTGCAGAACGGGCCCCTCGCCAGTGAGGGTGAAGTGGGCATGACGCGTTGCGGCACAGTTGGGAATCATGGCAACCGGCAGCGATGCCGCATGCGTGGGGTAGTCCATGATCTTCACGTCGAGCACGGTGGTGAGTCCACCCAGCCCCTGAGCGCCGATACCGGTGCGGTTGGCGGCATCCATGATCTCGAGACGGAGTTCCTCGATCCGACTCTGGGGGCCGCGCGCGCGGAGCTCGTGGATATCGACCGGTGCCATGAGCGACTGCTTCGCCAGCACCATTGCCTTTTCCGAGGTTCCGCCTATGCCAATCCCCAATATCCCAGGCGGGCACCACCCCGCTCCCATAGTGGGCAGGGTTTTGGCCACCCAGTCGACAATGCTGTCGGAAGGATTCAGCATCGCCAGCTTTGATTTATTCTCAGAGCCGCCACCCTTGGCCGCAATCTGCACGCTCACCGTGTTGCCGGGNACCAATCGCGTATGAATAACAGCAGGNGNGTTATCGCCGGTATTGTGACGTCGCCCCGCCGGATCCTCGAGGATTGACGCTCGAAGCTTATTATCGGGGTGGGTGTAGGCGCGGCGCACTCCCTCATTGATCATGTCATCCAGCGAGCACTCGGCTTCCCACTGCACCGCCATACCGATCTCGATAAACACCGTCACGATGCCAGTATCCTGACAGATGGGCCGATGCCCCATCGCGCACATTCTCGAATTGATGAGAATCTGCGCCATCGCATCTTTGGCAGCGGGATTGAGCTCCCTCTCCCAGGCGCGGTGAACCGCCTGCACAAAATCGAGAGGGTGATAATAGGAGATGAACTGCAGTGCGTCGGCGACACTGTCAATAAGATCCTGTTGTTTGATCACCGTCATCGCGACTCTCTGCCCTCCACGTCTCTGACTATNGCATACCCGGCGCGTTCATCGCCGCCACATCGGCCTCGAGCTCGGCAATACTGACATTGACCTGTCGCCGGAACGCGTTNATGGATTCGATCCACTCGGCATTNCTCTCGACCTGCTTGCGNAGGGCNGCCCGCTCAAGGTTTGATTTATTCAGCCCNTCAGCCAGCCGCTCCACGTCAGTCTGTGCCCGCTGCGCGCTGGCGGCAAGGCGCTCGAGATCTCCCGCTACTTGCGTCAGCGCCGCCAAGTCAGCTCGCATGGACTCTAACTGTTCGCCCTGTGTGCTGGACCGGGTATTGAGCCCTGCGATCTGCTTTTCTTGCGTGACACTATTTTTTTCAAGTCGAGTGAATTTGCCGTTACTGATCTTGCGGGCATCCCACAACTTGCGCACCTCAGTATCGAGTAACCGGAGCTGAGCACCCATCGCCGCCGCCGATTTGTTAACCGTCTCGTCAGTGTCCGACAGTAGCGCCTCCAGGTCAGCTACCCTAGCCTGCGTCTCCTTCTGCTCGGTCTGTGACGTATCGAGCAGTGTCTGTAATTGCCATGCCCAGCCGCAGGCGATGCCCGCTACCGCTAGCGCGATCGTCAGCACCAGCCTTGCGGTCAAGCCCATCGCCGCTTCGGCGCGCGCCGCTCGCGCAGGAATAGCGCCGCGAGGCGCCGAGCTGACCGCTTCATCGCGATTGGCGGCAAAAGAAGGGATATCGTTGAGATCGTCGCGCGACATACACGTCACTCATTACCGGTTGTGTGGATTATATCGCGGCATGCCGCGTCCGCGGCGCGAGGGCGGATTATTCCCGCTCTAGGCTGGTCAACCCCTGACAGCCCCTGATCCCTCAATCACCTGCAGGGTTAGAGCGATTTTTATCGCGCAGCGCGGCTCGCANGTTGCCGCCGTCGCTGACAATGTTATCGGGTGGCGTCAGNCCAAGCAGTGCCGCCGCAACGGGGTAAACGTCNAGCTGATGCGCCTCCGGTATGATCTTGGCGCTTTCAAAGCCCGGACCCACCGCCACCAGAAAAGCGGCCATATCCTCGAGGGTAGCGGGATAACCATGCATACCGAAAAGATCGGCGCCCTTCCCTCCCCGCCAGCGAAACACTCTGGGGGGGGCGGTCTCGATAATGAGATCGCCCACCGCCGGATGGTTCTTGAAGTGCCGATTGGAGAGCACCTCTTCGGATACCAGCCAGTAACGTCCGCCGCTATCGGCCTCAAGCGCCTCTGCCAGCGCTTCAATATTGGCCGACGGGTCCCGCTGATAATACGTGACCCGAGTGCTGCCATTCACGCGCTTGAATCCTTTAGGTCGCGGCAGTGTATTGGTATCAATAAAGACATCGGGATCCACTTCGGCCATCCCGTGGTCAGACACCAGCATCAGATTGATACCGGCGTTGCTGCGCGCATTGATGGACTCAATGGCCCGCCAGAGCGAGCCTATTTGTTGATCGACCTCGGCGATCGCTGACAAGGTCTCCNGCGCCATGGGCCCATACCGGTGGCCCGCAGAATCCACAGAGTCGAAATACAATGTGATCAGATCGGGGCGCTCCCCGTCGGGGAGTTCCAGCCACTCGATCGCCTGATCTACCCGCGCNCTGTGGGATATTCTGCCGTCGAAAGCGCGATAGTCGGTGGGAAGGATATCGGCAAAGCGCGCGTCTGACTCGGGCCAAAAAAAGGTCGACGCGCGCCCACCCTGCTGCTCAACCAGCGTCCAGAGCGGAATACCGTTGAGCCAAGTGGGATCCTCGCGGCCNCTACCCATGTGGTAGCAGTCCGGGCGATCGCTGCGGCAAAAGTAGTTATCGACCACACCATGCCCGGTTGGCCGCAGTCCCGTCGCGAGAGACAGATGCCCAGGAAACGTTTTGGAGGGGAAAACGGTACGCAGCTTCNTGACACGCGTGCCTTGCCCTGCAATGCCCTTCATTTGCCGGGCTTCCGGCCAGTCGAGGTAATCCCAGCGAAACCCATCTATGGACACCAACACCAAGGTATTAGCAGCGCTCGCGCTGCTCCACCACAAGATGACAAAAANGGCCCATCGACAGATCGGCTGACTCATGATGCTGTCCATTCAGAGACTGGCGGTANCGATAATAGCGAATTAGGCGCGGCCACGAGGCCCACTCAAAAAAAAGCGGCCCGTAGGCCGCTTTTCTCTCGATTTAACGCGATCAGAGATAGAGCAAAATACCCAACACCGCCAACATCAGCGCGAGGGAGCAATGGANGACACCCATCACTGACTTCATCGGACCCATGCCGCCAAACAGCGCGTTGACCTCCAGCACCANAATGAGGCCCAGCGCAGCGTAGAGGCCCGTGTCGGTGACAGAGCCCCCTACCTGAGTGGAGATTGCTGCGATGTGCTTGGAACCCAGCATGCCCAGCAACATGGGACCTGAAAACAAGGTGTTGGTGCGGCTCGCAAGCCCGGCTTTTGCCGCCGCCGAAGGGCCGTCACCCTCTTTCATGCCCAATACAATTTGCTGATTCGGCCAAATGACCAGCCACACATTCAAAAACATGAAGGTGCCCGCCAGTGCGCCCACCCAGATCGCCGGCATGGACATACCCAGAGCACCGATCTTGTGGAACAGGTAAGCCCCTGTCAGGAAGGTCAGCATCGCACCCCAGCGGAACCACCACAGTGCGCGCGGCGCCAGCTTGGCCATGGCATCAGACTTGGCGCTTGCCTCGGCTTCTTTAAAGTACTCAGTCTGCACAAAGTTAAAGTAGTACAGCATGCCGATCCAGACGATGCCGGCCAGCACATGGAAGTAGCGAAAGAAAAACTCAATATAAGACATGCGTGCGTCTCCNGGTTTTTTAATAACGGCTCANAGGCCCCGCTCNNTGAGCAGTATATCGTAAGGGNCAAATCCAAGATATAAAAAACCCGGCCAGTGGCCGGGTTATTGAACCACGCAGGGGCAATTACATCATGC
This sequence comes from Halieaceae bacterium, assembly GCA_002683395.1. Taxonomy (GTDB): domain Bacteria; phylum Pseudomonadota; class Gammaproteobacteria; order Pseudomonadales; family Halieaceae; genus Luminiphilus. Next base: position 14,802 of record NYTG01000027.1, read on the forward strand.
CGCCCATGCCGCCCATGTCAGGCATTGCGGGAGCAGGCGCATCATCCTTAGGGGAGTCCGCGATCATCACTTCGGTCGTGATCATGAGACCCGCTACCGATCCCGCNGCCTGCAGCGCAGTACGAGTGACTTTAGCTGGATCAAGNATGCCCATTTCGATCATATCGCCGTACTCTCCGGTCGCCGCGTTATAACCAAAGTTGCCTTCACCCTGACGCACTTTGTCGAGTACGACAGACGCTTCGTCACCCGCGTTGTCAACGATCTGTCGAAGCGGACCNTCCATCGCCCGCAGCGCAGCCGCGATACCGATATTCTGGTCTTCATTGTCGCCTGTCAGGCCTGTGATCTGACTGATAGCNCGCACGAGTGCAACACCACCACCCGCAACAACACCTTCTTCAACCGCCGCACGCGTCGCGTGCAAGGCGTCTTCGACGCGTGCTTTCTTTTCCTTCATTTCGATCTCGGTCGCCGCACCTACTTTGATCACGGCAACACCGCCAGCCAGCTTGGCGACGCGCTCTTGGAGCTTCTCGCGGTCGTAATCAGAGGACGTGTTCTCGATCTGGACGCGAATCTCGCTCACTCGGCCTTTGATGGCCTCTGCATCGCCCGATCCATCGACGATGGTGGTGTTGTCCTTGTCCATGGTAATGCGCTTGGCATTACCNAGGTGCTCAAGCGTTGCGCTCTCAAGATCAAGACCCACCTCTTCAGAGATCACGGTACCGCCGGTCAGGATCGCAATGTCCTGCAGCATCGCCTTGCGGCGATCGCCAAATCCAGGCGCCTTACAAGCCGCAACCTTTACAATGCCGCGCATGTTGTTCACGACCAGTGTGGCGAGGGCTTCGCCTTCAACATCCTCGGCCACAATCACGAGGGGGCGAGAGGCCTTGGCCACCTGCTCCANTACGGGCAGCAGTTCACGGATATTAGAGATCTTCTTATCAACGAGCAGGATGTAGGGCTCTTCGACCTCTACGGACATATTGTCCTGATTATTGATGAAGTAAGGCGATAGGTAGCCACGGTCAAACTGCATGCCCTCGACCACGTCCAGCTCGTTCTCCAGACCCGAGCCTTCCTCTACCGTGATAACACCTTCTTTACCTACCTTGTCCATCGCCTCGGCAATGATTTCGCCGACGTGGGCGTCGCTGTTGGCAGAGATGGTTCCCACCTGAGCGATCGCTTTGCTGTCTTCACAGGCGGTACTCATTCCGGACACAGCTTCGACTGCGGCCGTGACCGCCTTATCGATACCGCGCTTCAGATCCATCGGGTTCATGCCGGCGGCAACGGCTTTTAAACCTTCGCTCACAATCGTCTGCGCCAGTACCGTTGCGGTGGTCGTGCCATCGCCCGCCGCGTCAGAGGCCTGAGATGCCACCTCCTTCACCATCTGCGCGCCCATATTCTCAAACCGGTCCTTCAGCTCGATCTCTTTCGCGACAGAGACACCATCCTTGGTCACGGTGGGAGCACCGAAGGACTTCTCGAGAATCACGTTACGGCCTTTGGGGCCCAAAGTAGCCTTTACCGCATCCGCGAGGATGTTCACACCCTCAAGCATGCCGGCGCGGGCCTTATCGCCAAAAAATACGTCTTTAGCTGCCATGTTTAGTATTCCTTTCTATCAAGTCAGTGCGGTGCGCTTACTCAACGACCGCAAAAATTTCGCTTTCGCTCATCAGGATCAGCTCTTCGCCATCCACCTCTATGGTGTTACTGCCGGCATACTGGCCAAACACAACCGTGTCACCGACCTTCACCGACAACGCGCGTTGCTCGCCGTTATCGAGCACCTTGCCATCGCCAACTGCAACGATCTCACCCTCATTGGGCTTCTCTTTAGCAGAACCTGGCAGCACGATACCTCCAGCAGAGGTCTCCTCTTCTTCCTTTCGACGAACGACCACGCGGTCGTACAGTGGACGAATATTCATGTGTTTAACTCTCCAACATTATCGATTTCGCTCATTCACCCTTTCAGGCTTACCCCCTCTATGGGGGCAGGGACGCGCATTTCAAGGCATTTTTTAGCACTCTGCAAGGGAGAGTGCTAAAAAAAAGCCTTTGAGAGCCAAAAAAAGCGGTTTTAGAGGAAAAAACCGAGTTTGCGCCGCATTTTGTCAGCGTCGGTCAGTCTGATCGTGTTCCAAAGGCGCCAGCGGTTCTGCATCGGGCGACACTGGCTGATACTCGCCCTCGAGCGTAACCCCCCCATTACTGCCCGGTGCGCGGTGCGGCCCCTGTTGGAAGTCGCGCTGACGAGCCTGATCATCACGATAGCGTGCGGAGGGCACCGCGTTGGTGATTAACAGCCTGACCAGCAAAGCCCTCAGGGGAGCAATCAGCAC
>NYTG01000003.1 GCA_002683395.1 Halieaceae bacterium
TCGAGCACAAAGGCCAATCCCCCGGTCATCCCCGCACCAAAGTTCACGCCAGTCGCACCCAGCACAGTAACCAAACCACCCGTCATGTATTCACAACAGTGATCGCCCGCGCCCTCAATAACGGCGTGGGCGCCTGAGTTACGGACCGCGAAACGCTCTCCGGCAACGCCCGCTGCAAAAAGCCGCCCCCCGGTCGCACCGTAGAGACAAGTGTTGCCAATAATGCTGGTTTTTCGACTCTCAAAACGACTGCCCTTCGGCGGCGAAATAACCAGCTTCCCGCCGGCCATGCCTTTGCCAACGTAGTCGTTACAGTCACCCTCGAGATACATGTGCAGACCCCCGGCGTTCCACACGCCAAAGCTCTGCCCCGCGGTACCCGTTAGCTGTACGGTAATGGGGTTGGATTCCATGCCGGTATTGCCGTGGCGCTTGGCAATCTCTCCAGAGAGACGCGCACCAATCGAACGGTCACAGTTGGTCACGCTGTAGGAGAATATGCCGCCACTGGCCGCTTCGATGACGGGCAGCATGTCTGCTGTCATTTGATTGGCCTTCTCGGCGGTATCGAAGGGGTCATTACTCGTCACCTGGCAGAACTGTGGCTGATCGGCCGCCTCTTCATCCACCCACAAGATCGGGCTGAGATCGAGACTCTGTTGTTTGGCAGTCTCTCCCGGTAGGCACTCCAGCAAGTCTACGCGCCCAATCAGATCCTCCAGCTTGCGCACGCCCAGCTTCGATAGCCACTCTCGGGTCTCGGTGGCAACAAACGTAAAGAAGTTCACCACGCGCTCTACATCACCCACAAAATGGGTCTGGCGAAGTTGCGCGTTCTGCGTCGCGACACCGGTCGCGCAGTTGTTCAAGTGACAAATGCGCAGGTACTTACACCCCATGGCGACCATTGGCGCGGTGCCGAAACCAAAACTTTCGGCTCCCAGAATGGCCGCCTTCACCACATCAAGCCCCGTCTTCATTCCGCCGTCAGCCTGCACACGCACTTTGCCGCGCAGTCGATTACCGCGCAGCGTTTGATGCACCTCAGCGATTCCCAACTCCCAGGGCGAACCGGCATAACGAATCGAGGTGAGCGGACTGGCCGCTGTGCCGCCGTCGTAACCTGAAATCGTAATGAGGTCAGCGTAGGCCTTGGTCACACCGGCCGCGATCGTGCCGACTCCCGGTTCAGACACTAATTTCACCGATACCAGCGCATCGGGGTTCACTTGCTTGAGATCGAAAATCAGCTGGGCAAGATCTTCGATCGAATAAATATCATGGTGCGGGGGCGGCGAGATTAGCGTCACTCCGGGCACCGAGTAGCGCAGTCGCGCGATCAAATCGTTGACCTTACCACCCGGTAATTGTCCGCCCTCGCCTGGCTTGGCGCCCTGCGCAACCTTAATCTGGAGGACCTCTGCGTTCACAAGATAATGCGGCGTCACACCAAACCGCCCCGATGCGATCTGCTTGATCTTCGACACTCGATCCGTGCCAAAACGGTTGGGGTCTTCACCACCCTCGCCGCTATTGGAACGAGCGCCAATCTGGTTCATTCCCATCGCCAATGCTTCGTGGGCCTCAGGTGACAGTGCGCCAAGCGACATGCCCGCAGAATCGAACCGCCGGAAAATACTGTCGATCGGTTCAACTTCATCCAGGGGCACAGGCGATTCGGGCAGCTTAAGCGTCAGCAGGTCGCGAAGGGCGGCGACCGGGCGGTCATTACAGTGTGTGGCGTAACGCTGGTAATCCGCGTACTCCCCGCTCATCACCGCTGACTGCAGGCTCATGACCACGTCGGGGTTGTAGGCGTGATACTCCCCACCATGAACATATTTGAGTAAGCCGCCCTGGTCGAGCGACTTTCGCCGTGACCGTGCCCGGTTTGCCACCTGCCACTGATCTTTTTCAATTTGCTCCAGCGTGACACCCCCTATTCGTGAGGTCACACCGGTGAAAGCCATGTCGACCAGCTCACCATCGAGGCCTACCGCCTCAAACAACTGGGCACCGCGGTATGAGTTGACCGCCGAGATACCCATCTTCGACATGATCTTCAGAAGGCCCTTATTGATGCCTTTCCTGAAATTCTTCTGGGAAAGATGGGGATCACCGAGTAACTCTCCCCGCGTCAGTAGGTCCTCGATGACGCTATAAGCGAGGTAAGGATGCACCGCTGTGGCCCCAAAGCCCAGCAAACACGCTACGTGGTGCGAATCTCTGGCGCTGCCCGATTCCACCACCAAGTTGCAGTCGGCGCGCAGCCCCACCCGAATCAGATGGTGGTGGACCGCTCCTGTGGCCAAAAGGCTGTGCAACGGCACGCGGGTCTCAGCGATATTGCGATCAGACAAAATCAGAATACTTTTGCCCTCGCAGACAGCCGCTTCAGCACTCGAACACACGGCCTCAAGCACCTCGCGAAGGCTCGCATCGGCCGGGTCATAGGTGGTGTCGATGACAACCGTGTGAAAGCCTTCTTCGTCCAGCGCAGTAATCGTCTGGAATTTGGCCTGAGACAGCACTGGCGAGGTCAGACTGATACGACGGGCATGCTCGACAGACTGTTCAAAAATATTGCGTTCCGGTCCAAGGTCAACCTCAAGAGACATCACGATTGACTCGCGCAGCGGGTCAATCGGCGGGTTGGTGACCTGCGCAAATTTTTGACGGAAGTAGTCATATAGCGACCGCTCCTGCCTCGACAGGACCGCCATGGGTGTATCGTCTCCCATCGATCCGACGGCTTCGTTGCCCGACTCGGCGAGGGGCCGCAAGACCTGATCACGCTCTTCAAAGCTAACTTGAAACATTTTCTGATAAATATCGAGCTCTGCGCCCGCGATAGCAGCAATCGGCTCGCCGGCGAAGCGACCCTCAATGAGGCGCGCATTCTGACGTAACCACTGCTTGTAGGGTTGGCGGGTCTTCAGTAATTCATCAATATCATTGGTATGAAGAATTTTGCCTTCCTGCGTGTCGACCACCAGCATCTGACCGGGGCCAACCCTGCCTTTGGCGATAACCTGCTCAGGCTTGTAGCCATGGGTGCCCACTTCCGAAGCGAGGGTAATAAAGCCGTCGTCAGTGGTGACCCAACGCGCCGGTCGCAGACCATTACGATCCAGTAAACAGCACGCGTAGCGGCCGTCTGTCAGGACGATTCCGGCGGGGCCGTCCCAGGGCTCCATGTGCATAGCGTTATATTGATAAAACGCTTTCAGGTCGGGGTCGATCCCCTCGATATTTTGCCAGGCAGGCGGAATCAGCATGCGCAGCGCACGCGGCAATTCGACGCCGCCCGTCGTAAGCAGCTCAAGCATATTATCGAGGCTTGACGAATCCGACCCCTCGGTATTGACCAGCGGCAACAGTTCCTGCAAGTCTGGCAATAACGGCGTTTCGAGCTTGGCGCTGCGTGCGCGAGACCAGCTGCGGTTGCCCTCAATCGTATTAATCTCGCCGTTATGAGCCAGCATCCGGAATGGCTGGGCAAGGGGCCAGCGCGGAAGCGTGTTGGTCGAAAAACGCTGATGGAAAACGCAAATCGCGGTCTCCAGAACGGGACTATTGAGGTCAGGATAAAACCGCTCGAGGTCGGCGGGCATGACCAGGCCTTTATATGACACCACCCGGTCCGACAGGCTGCAAATATAAAAGTCGGGGTCGTTGACCAGCGCCATTTCAGCCTTTCGACGAGCAGTAAACAGTTTGCCCAGACAGTGCTCATGATCAATGCCGCCGGCATTCACAAACACCTGCTCGATCCTAGGAAGTTGGTCAAGGGCGATCTCGCCACAGACGCTCTCGTCTACCGGCACCTCTCGCCAGCCGAAAACCGGCAAGCCTTCGGCCATCAAGGCGGACTCCATCGCCTCCCGGGCTGCCTGCTGCAGAGTCCCGTCCTGGCTCAGGAACAGCATGCCCACGGCGTAGTGTTCACCCAGGTCGACGCCCAATACCGCTTTTGCCTCAGCACGCATGAAAGCATCGGGCATTTGTAACAACAAACCGCAGCCGTCGCCGGTGCGGCCGTCTGCGGCAATCCCGCCACGGTGTGTCATGCAGGTCAGAGACTCAATTGCCGTTTGCAGCAGGCGATGACTGGCCTCGCCCTCAATATGGGCGATTAAACCGAAACCACAATTGTCCCGAAACTCCTCGGGTCGGTAGAGACCGCGGGAAGATATCGAACGGCGATCGACGCCGCCCGCTTCTAAAACATGCTTCATAAATCGTTTCGCTGCTGAACCGGCGCACAACACCGGCGAAACCACCCCTCACGGGGCAAGAACAAAAAGGGGGCGTAGTGTACACGCCCGAAAACGGGCGCTCAATTAGCTTAAACGTCGCCGATCAGGCGTCGATCACGCCGGCAATATCGCCTTCCGTGACACTTTCGGTCACCACTGCTTCACCCAACTGCGTGAGTAAAATATAGCGAACTTTTCCCGCCGCCACTTTCTTGTCACTCGCCATGGCCGCCAGCAGTGCCTCGGGCGTGACGTTTGCGGGTGGCGACACGGGTAAACCCACCGCTTTATTGAAGCCGATCAATTGCTCCACCACCTCGGGGTTCAGTGCACCCTGCAAGGCGGACAACCGGGTGGCCATCACCATCCCGGCCGCTACGGCTTCGCCGTGCAACCAGTCGCCGTAACCTTGAATGCGTTCGATAGCGTGACCAAAAGTATGTCCAAAATTCAGGTGCGCGCGAACGCCACTTTCTCGCTCATCTGCTGCGACAACCGCCGCTTTGATGGCGCAGCTTCGCGCGATCGCCAAGGCAAGTGCATCGGGCTCTCGGGCCTTCAACGCCTCAACGTTATTGATGAGCCAGCCAAAAAACTCAGCATCGCGAATCAAACCATATTTGATGACCTCGGCCAGACCAGCAGTGAACTCTCGCTCGGGCAGGCTCGACAGCGTATCGAGGTCAATGAGCACCTGCAACGGTTGATGAAACGCCCCGATCAGATTTTTACCCATCGGGTGATTGACTCCGGTCTTGCCTCCGACTGAGGAATCCACCTGTGCCAGCAGGGTTGTCGGTACCTGAATAAAATCTGCGCCGCGGAGAAAGCAGGCGGCGGCAAAGCCCGTCATATCGCCCACAACACCGCCGCCCAGAGCAATAAATACGCTGCGCCGCTCATGGCGATCCGCGAGCGCGGCGTCAAGAATGTGCTGGATAGCGCCCATATCTTTGTGGTGCTCACCCGCAGGAAGCACCACTTCAGTCAGCTGCGCACAATCACCCAAAGCGGTTTTCAGCGCGCCGCTATATAGCGGCCCGACTTGATCATCTGTAACCAGCACCACGCCACGACCGGCGATTAAACGCTGGCAAGTCGCGGCGTCCCCTATCAGGCCGCGACCGATATCAATCGGATAACTCCGATCTTCCGCCGAAGAGGCGAGATCAACGTGCAGCGTATGCAAAAGGTCTGGCATGAACGGAGGGCTCCGGGTTAGCTGTCAATGATCACCGCGCGGAATGAGCCCGCGCTCACGCAGCTCAATCTCAATTTGTCGGGCGACCTTGCGGGCATTAGCGCCGCCCCCCGAGATGATGACATCTGCGAGAGCCCTGTAAAGCGGCTCGCGCTCCGACATGAGTTTTTTCAGCATTGCCTCGCGGTCACCCTGCTGAAGGAGCGGTCGCCCTTCACCAGAGCCGGTTCGTTTGAGCTGCTGCGCTACCGAGATATTCAGAAACACCACCGCACCGGTGCCGGCCATCAATTCACGGTTCTCCTCGGCCAATATCGCCCCACCGCCGGTAGCGATCACACCGGAGCGCTCGGCGAGATCTTGCAACACCACCGTCTCGCGGCGACGAAAGCCAGACTCACCCTCAACGTCGAAAATCCAGGGGATATCCGCACCTGCCCGCTGCTCGATCTCAGTATCGGAGTCGATAAAACAGCACCCCAAAAGATCAGCCAGGTGCCTTCCCACCGTCGACTTGCCGGAACCCATTGGCCCGATTAGAAACAGCCGCGGGCCCTCGGTCTCAGACATGATTCACTCCGTCAGTTCACCAACGCTTCAGAAAGGATTCTAGGCGTGATGAAAATCAGTGTCTCGGTTTTTTGTTGGGTATTGGCAGTGCTTTTAAACAGCCTACCCAAATAGGGGATGTCCCCTAACACCGGCACCTTTTCGACCTTGACCAGCTCCTCGTTTTTGAACACACCGCCCAGGACGACGGTCTCGCCGTTGCCGACCAGCACCTGCGTCGTCAGCTCAGTGGTATCGATTGTTGGAATCAACCCGCCGTTGCCACTAGGCACCAGAGCACCCACCGAGTCCTGATTCACCACCAGATCAAGCAGCACCCGATCGTCCGGGGTGATATTAGGCGTAACATCCAGCTTCAACACCGCCTCCTTAAACGCCGTAGTCGTCGCACCCGATGCCGCGCCTTCCTGGTAAGGGATCTCGGTACCCGACTTGATACTCGCTTTCTGCTTATCACCGGTGATGACCTTCGGCTGCGACACCACCTCACCCTCGCCGGAGGCTTCCAACGCCGACAATTCGGCGGTTAAAAATAAATCGGTAGAGGTAAAACCCACCGCGAAGCCCGACGTACCCTCTGCAACACCAAGATCAACAAAGGGAGCTGACGGCGCAGTAACCTGCCCACCGCCAATAAGTTGGTTATTTAGACTGGTCACACTCGCCGTGTCTCCCGCTACGGATGTGAACTTGTCGCCATTCACATTCAGGTAGCCGCCACCCCAGCGGATGCCCAACTGCTCATCGATATTGGATGAGGCGATCACAATACGCGCCTCGATCATGACCTGTCGAATCGGAATATCGACCTTCTCGATGAGGTCGCGAATTTCTGACAGCTTCGCGGCGGTGTCCGTCACTACGATCGAATTGGTGCGCTCATCGACCACCACCGAACCCCGCTCGGAGATGAGCGAGCCTCCCTCCTCGGAGCCCGCCTCGAACAATCCGATCACATCGATCGCCTTAGCATAGCGAATGCGGATAAATTCCGATTGCAGGGGTGCCAGCTCCGCCAGTTGCTTATTCGCTTCTATCTCCTGACGCTCCCGCTCAGCGATCTCCTGCGCGGGCGCCACCATCAGCACATTCCCGACCTGCCGGCTGTCAAGACCACGGGTTTTGAGCACCAGATCCAGCGCCTGATCCCAAGGAACATTTTGCAGCCGTAAGGTGATGTTACCGGTGACGGAATCCGAGGCGACAAGATTGAGCTCAGTGAAATCAGCGATCAACTGTAGTACCGCACGCACCTCAATGTCCTGAAAATTCAGCGAAATACGATCGCCCACATAATCAAATTCGTTCAGCCGATCGCGCTTTTCTTCCTCGCTGAGCGCGGCCACAGCAAGAATGTATTGGCTACCCGTTTGGTACGCTAAATAATCATAGAGCCCGTCGGCACTGAGTTTAAGCCGGGTGCCGCGCTCGGTGGTACTGACATCAATGGCCTGTACGGGTGTCGCGAAGTCAGTGACATCGAAGCGGCGAATCAATGACTCGCGCACGTTAGTCGCGAGAAACTCCAGCATCATATCGCCGCCCTCACTATAGATGCTCGCATCGACCTCGGGATTAGTGAGACTGAGAATCAAGAGCCCCTCGCCGTCGGGGGAGCGCTGAAAGGCAAGATCAGTGATCTCCGACACAACGCGCTCGACTCGGTTGGCGTCGCTGCGCAGGATGTCGGTGGTCGGCGACGCAACCACCGACTGGCCATCACCGTGACCGATCAGCAAGGTTAACTGGCGCCCGGACACCGAACGCTTAAAAGGTACAAGCTCGACCAGATTCACCACCATTCGGGTACGGCTGCCTGACTCAAGTACCATCACACTGGTGGCGTTGGCTTGAGAGAGTCCGTAACGCTTTTGGTCAAGAGCGCTCTGGGTCTCCGGGAAGTCGAGCACAATTCTGGCGGGGTCCTCAATCGTGTAGCTGTCGATATCAGTAGCCGGCGACTCACTAAACGTCAGGCGCACTTCGAGCGCTGACCCAGGCTGCGCAGTGAAAGCAATATCCTCAATCATCACCGGCTCTGCGACCGCCACAGCGGCCAATAACCATCCGATAAGCCCGCTCAGTGCCCCCGCCGGAGAAAATCCGCTGTGCACATTTGGGTACGTGTTTAACATTCCTTGTCTCCCTCGCTCACATCCCTGAGAGCTCTATTGTTCTGGGTCGCTCCACCCAGCCGCCTTCAGTTCCGTCCGGGACAATTTCGATCACCGCGACAAACGTGGCACCCATCTCAACAACCCTACCGTGATCCCGTCCGAGAAAGTGGTTTACCTGTACGCGATGAATGCCGCCGTCGGGATCCTGAATCAGCGTCCAGTCCTGGCCACTTCGCTCCAATGACCCCACCATCATCAGAGAATCCAACGTAAAACGCTCGAGATACTCCTTAGTGCGATTACTGTCGGGGCTAAGCGCTGCGCGAGAGGACAATGCCGCCAACTGTCGGATATCTACAGGACGATCGAAAGGACTGCGCGACGTGGTCGCGGCATAAGCAAAGGCCTCGTAAGCTCTAAACGTCGGGATTGGCTCAATGACGCCGCCCGGCCGGACTCGCTTCTCTTCCATGAAAGCATCCAAATCACTTAAACCACTGTCGGCACAGGATGCCAGCCAAGGCAGCAACGCCACGACGCCGGCAAGCCTTACTAAAGTCGTTGTCGCCCTACACACCATCGTCTTCCTCCCGATAGCGATAGGTTTTCGCGAGAATGCTCATCTCCAGCATGGGCGCAACCTCGGTATCAATTGTGATCTCGAAGTCATGCAGGGTCACAATGCGCGGCAGCCCTGCCATGCCCGAAATAAAGGCACCGAGGTCGTGATAAGAACCCACCGCCTCGATCGCGATAGGCAGTTCAATATAAAAAGTCTGCGCCTGCTCATCCAGAAGATCAATGCGCTTGATACTCAGACCGTTAAGTTCGCCTTTGTCGGTAATATCCTCTAGCAAACCAGGCACTTCTGTCTCCGACGGGAGCTGCGCCATTAGCGCCCCAAAGCGCTGTTCCATCTCTACCAGCTGCGCCTTGTAGGCTGCCAGATTAGCGGCCTCGAAGGCTTTTTTTTCAAAGTCCTGCCTTAGCGTCTGTTCTTCCTGCTCCACCCTAACCAACTGTTTGTTAAGGTCGTCAACGTGCAGATGGAAGCCCCCAAACAAGATCAGCAGGTACAGCAATGTCAGCACGATCACTTTTAACATCAGCGGCCAGCGACCGATGTTGTCCATATCCAGATCGGCGAGGTCAAAGTCGTTCAGTGCTTGGAGTTGCTCGGAAACTGTCACAATGCGAGCACCTCGTCGGCCTTCTCTAATTGCAAACTCACCGACAGCTTAAAGATAGTCGCCTGCTCGCCGTAATCTGGCGCCGCCTGCACCGCATCGAGGTTCGGATTTTCGAGCCAGTCTGAAGCGTCCAGTTTGCGCATCAGACTGGACACCCGATTGTTAGATTCAGCAACGCCTTCAATCGATACCACGCTGGCCCTGGTCTCCAGCGAGGTATAAAAAACACCGTCGGGAACCGTTCTAACAAGCTGATCCATGAGCCTGACGATCAGTGGGCGGTTGCCCTGAAGAGCTTGAATCACTTGCATGCGCTCGATCAGTTGAGTGCGTTTACGCTGCAAATCTCGGATCTCCGCTACCTCCTCATCCAGCAGGGCAATGCGGTTGCTAAGGTATTGGTTGCGGGACAATTGCTGGTCGATCTGACTGTTGACCGTCAGATCCCAGAACAGCAGTGATACCGCCGCCCCCGCCAACGTTGCGCCCAGGCTGACCAAAAATTGTTTTTTACGCTCTTCTCTGCGGGCCTCGCGCCACGGCAAGAGATTAATGCTGGCCATCAGGGTGTGCCCCGCATCGCCAGTCCACACGCCACCATCATTGCGGGCGCGTCTTTAGCCAGGGCCTGGGCGTTCACTTTCGCCCCCACCGACATATCAGCAAACGGATTCGCAACAATAGTGGTTGTATTAAGGCGTTGCTCAATCATATCGGCGAGCCCCCCAATCGAGGCAACACCACCACACAGGACAATGCAGTCGAGTTTGTTGTAATCGCTCGAGGAAAAGAAAAACTGCAGTGAGCGGCTCACCTGCTGGACCACCGCTTCCCGGAATGGCTCCAGGACCTCGCGCTCGTAGTCCTCGGGCAGGCCGCCCTGTTTTTTGGCAAGACCGGCCTCCTCGAAAGAGAGCTCGTACCGGTTCATAATTTCTTCGGTAAGCTGTTTGCCACCAAACAGCTGTTCCCTCGTATAGACCGATTCACCGGCAGCAAAGATCGACAGTGTCGTCATGCTGGCGCCAATATCCACCATCGCAATGGTGCCTGACATCGCAACGGGCATCTGGGACCGCAACAGTGAAAGCGCGCGTTCTATGGCGAAGACTTCAACATCCATCACTGCCGGTATCAAACCTGCCTCTTCCAGGGCCTCTACTCGCGATTCAATGGTTTGTTGACGACAAACGGCCAGCAGGACGTTGACCTGACCGTCCAGCCCGGGCACGGGGCCCAGCTCTTCAAAATCCAGGGCGACTTCATCCAGTGGATAGGGAATGTACTGATCTGCCTCCAGGGTGAGTTGCGCTTCGAGTTCTTCCTCGGAGAGACCCGCAGGCATGGCAATCATCTTGATGATGACGGCTGAACCTGACACAGCAGCCGCCGCACGCACGGCGCGGGTGCTCGAACGATTGATTAGCTCGCGGATCAGATTACCGACAACGCCGACTTGGTTGACATTTTTTTCGACCACTGCCTCCGGAGGCAGCGGCGATACCGCATAGCTCTCGACCCGGTAGCGATCACCGTCCTGGCTCAGCTCCAATAGCTTGACGGTCGTCGAACTGATGTCGATGCCGAGCACCTGACTTCTTTTGGCGACGCCAAATTCTTTCAACACGTTACATTCCTTTGCGTGTGTCGATGTTTCCCGAGAGGGGCCTCGGTCTGTGAAGGTTACATACTACGACGCGCCCTCAGGTTTATGGCCCGCCAAAGTCGGTAAAAGGTCACTTAACGCACTCAATAGTGTGAAATCTCCGCAAAAGCCCTGATATGTTTACGTTTTCAGGCGTTGCGATGCGTTCACCGTCCGTCCGGGGTCTCACGTTGAACCCCGCCTGAAACGATTTATACCGGAGTGTCCACAGTGCCAAGAGCCAGAAAACTGACGCAATATGCCGGGCTGATCACCTGTGCGGGTCTTTGGTGGCTAGCGGGCCTCTACCTCTACCTCAGCCCGGATCTGCCCGAAGAGAGTGCGCTACGCAATATCACACTGCGCACCCCTATGCGGGTACTTAGCCTCGACGGCGCCCTCATCGGACAATTTGGGGAACAAAAGAGAAAACCACTGCGCTTTGACGAGATCCCGCAAAGCTTTATCAATGCCCTGCTCGCCGCTGAAGATGACGGTTTCTTTGAACACAGCGGCATCGAACCCCTGAGTTTGATGAGAGCGGTTACGGAGTTACTACTCACCGGTAAGAAAGGTAGTGGGGGATCTACCCTCACCATGCAAGTAGCAAGAAATTATTTCCTCACCCTGGATCGAACGTTCCTCAGAAAATTCACCGAGATTTTGCTGGCATTTCAGATCGAAGCCCGGCTTAGCAAGGAAGAGATTTTCGAGCTGTATGTTAACCGCGTATTCCTTGGCCACCGAGCCTATGGCTTTGAGGCCGCCGCCGAAACCTATTACGGCAAGCCCCTCGCCGATCTCAGTCTCGCGCAGCACGCCATGCTGGCGGGGGTGCCAAAAGCCCCTTCTCGTAATAACCCCCTGAGCAATCCTGACGAAGGAAAGGGCCGGCGGGACTGGATTCTGGGACGTATGGCCAGCCTTGGCATGATTGATGAAACGGAGCAGCTCATCGCCCAGAACACCCCGGTGACGGCCGATTTTTATGGGCAAGTCGTCGAAGTCGACGCCGATTACGTGGCCGAAATGGTGCGCCGGGAAATGGTGGAGCGCTTCGGAAACGCCGCCTACAACGATGGTTATGTCGTTTACACCACGGTAGAGGCTAAGCGGCAGCAGGCTGCGCACGATGCGGTATTAAGCGGGCTGCGAACCTACGACTGGCGACACGGCTGGCGGGGCCCGGAACGGCGATTGGCGCCCCGGGAGGGGGAGCTACCGGAACAAACCCTTGAGCGCTGGCAGGAAGCACTGCGGGCCATGCCCACTATCGCCAAGCTACCGCCGGGGATTGTCACCGAAGTGGGCGAGGAGGAGGTCACCGTGCTCACCAAGTCCGGCGAATCCATCTCACTCCTGTGGGAAGGTGATCTTGCAAAGGTGCGCCGGTATCGATCCGTTAATCAAACATCGGCCGCGGAAAAAACCGCTTCTGATCTCCTCGCTCGGGGTGATCTGATCCGCATTCGCGAGGTAGCACAGGGGTGGCGGCTCACCCAGGTGCCGAAAGCGCAATCTGCATTGGTATCGCTGGACCCCAAGCACGGCGCAATACGGGCTCTGGTGGGCGGCATGGGCTTCGAGCTCTCAAAATTCAATCGCGCCACGCAGGCAAAACGCCAGCCCGGTTCCAACTTCAAACCTTTCCTCTATGCCAGTGCGCTCTCCGCCGGTATCACGCCATCCACGGTGATCAACGACGCACCGGTAGTGCTCGATAATCTTGCGGCAGCAGAAATCTGGCGCCCCGAAAATGATAGCGGCAAGTTTTATGGCCCCACGCGCCTCAGGGAAGCACTGACCTTCTCGCGAAACCTCGTATCGATCCGGGTGCTGCAGCGGGTCGGAGTCAGATCATTTATCCGCTTCATAGAAGCACTCGGCTTCGACACCGAGGATATGCAAGCCAACCTAACACTCGCACTGGGTACTCACACGTATACGCCCCTCGACATTGCGACCGGTTATGCCCTTCTCGCTAACGAGGGATTCAAAGTGGAGCCCTGGTTGATTGAGCGCATTGAAAATGCGGCTGGAGAAATCGTCTACGCCGCCGACCCCCTGGTCGCTTGTGCTGAGTGCGTTAGATCAGATGACAAGGAGTCCGAAGAAATGCGGATGGAAGATATTCTGGGTGCCGCGGTACCCGAGGTCCGCGCCGCCGAGCAGGTGATGGACCCTCGGGTCGCCTACATCACCTCATCTTTCCTCAATGACGCCATTCAGCGTGGCACGGGGCGACGCGCAAGGGTATTGGAACGCAATGACATTGCCGGCAAAACCGGCACAACTAACGGGCCCCGAGACGCTTGGTTCTCGGGTTTCAATCGCGATCTGATCACCACCGCCTGGGTGGGCTTCGACGATTACAGTCCACTGGGTCGTCGGGAATTCGGAGGCACTGCGGCGCTTCCAATCTGGATCGACTATATGCGAGAGGCCCTCCCCCCTGCTCAGCTTGCAGTGCCGATGCCACCCGGCATTGTGCGGCTCCGGGTAGATAAGGAATCGGGACTGCGCGTTCGGGGGCAGCCCGAGGGCAGCACGATGGAGTACTTTCTGGAGGAATTTCTACCGGATTGGGATGACAAGTCGGACAGAGGCATCGACAGCGAAAATCTGGAACAGATTTTCTGAGGCAAAAAAAACGCCGGCATGAGCCGGCGCCTTCGATCAGATTACAACTCAGCCTTTCAGGTTGCGACCGCCAAAACGCTTGTTAAATTTCGCCACGCGGCCATCGCTCTGAGCAACTTTCTGTTTGCCCGTGTAAAAAGGATGCGACGCGCTTGAAATATCCAGCGTAATGTAGGGATATGTCTGTCCTTCGTAGTCTTTTGTGTCACTGGTACTGACCGTAGAACCTACTACAAAGAAAGTGTCGGACGAGGTGTCGTGGAACAAAACGTCCCGGTACTCAGGATGAATATCTGCTTTCACGCCAACCTCCGTCAGCATCTGTCGTGCGAAAAAGAGCGCGGATGATACCAGAGCCCGCACCGATAGCAACTAGCAATACACCCGCCCTCGGGCTCTAGTACACTGGGCCCGGAGAGCCAGTGCGCCGAGTAGACCTTGACCCAAAAAATAGCGGACAACACCTCCGATCCCATGATCTGGCGCTGTGCGGTGCCCTCCCCCTTGAGACGACACTTTGATTACCGACCCCCTGCGGATTGGCAGGGTACGGTAAAACCCGGGGTCCGGGTAAGCGTTCCTTTTGGTAAACGCGCGGTCACCGCGGTCGTGGTGTCGGCGGCAACCGAGTCCGAAATAGACGAGACGAAGCTGCGGCACGTCACGGCACTACTGGATACAGCGCCCCTCTATACCGAGGCACAGCTGGCACTGCTGAGATGGGCGGCCGACTATTATCAGCACCCCGCGGGGGAAGTTTTACCGCTGGGGTTATCGCCGGGAGAGCGGCGCGGTAAAACCGAGCGCACGGTGGGAGAGCCAGGGCTCTCGCTCACTACCCGAGGACAGGGGCTACCTGAAGGTGCGCCTCATCGGGCACCCAAACAGGCAGCATTGGTATTCAAACTCAAACAGGGGCCCGCCAGTCTTCAAGCACTGGCTACAGAGGGCTTCAGCCGAAACGTCATCAAAGCGCTTATCGATCACGACCTCGCCACATCCTGCGAACTGAAGGCTGATCAGAACTGGCGAACCCAAACACCCCCGTTGCCTGCCAATGCAGAGCAGTACGCCGCGATTGATGCGATCTTGGCCCAAACCGCGACTTTCGCGGTGCATCTCCTCTATGGAGTGACGGGAAGCGGCAAAACCGAAGTTTATTTGCAGAGCATTGCCGACTGCCTAGAGCGAGGTCAGCAGGCGCTGGTATTACTCCCTGAGATTGCGCTCACGCCTCAAACCATGGCTCGCTTTGAGGCGCGGTTTGACGCACCGGTGGTCGCACTCCATTCAGGTATGGGGGATGCCGAACGAGATCGAGTCTGGGCTGCAGCGCGACGCGGCTCTGTTGCCGTCGTGCTGGGCACCCGGTCCGCGGTTTTTGTCCCCTTATGTCGACCCGGGCTGATCGTAGTCGATGAGGAACATGATGCTGCGTTTGTTCAACAGGATGGCTTTCGCTACTCCGCGCGGGATGTCGCCATTAAACGCGGTCAACTCGAGCAATGTCCGGTGGTACTGGGCAGCGCCACACCCAGTCTTGAGAGTTGGCATAACGCTGAACTGGGACGCTACCAACGCCACGCTTTGACGCAACGAGCGGGCACGGGAACATTACCCCGACACCACCGCATCGATATCAGCGGGCTTGATTTGTCTGCGGGCCTCTCGCAGGAGCTCCTCAACCGAATTGGAGACACGCTCCGCGATGGCCATCAGGTCCTGGTATTCCTAAACCGGCGCGGCTTTGCCAATGCCCTGCTTTGCCACGATTGTGGCTGGAGCAGCGACTGCACGGATTGTGACGCCCGTATGACGCTGCATAAAACACCGCCGGGCCTGCACTGCCATCACTGCGACCGACGCAGTGCGCTGCCCCGCCAATGCCCAAATTGCCAGAGCCAACGCCTTGTCGGTACCGGCGTCGGAACCCAACAGACCGAAGCCTTTCTCACGGAGCAGTTTGCCGATTTCCCGGTTATTCGAGTCGATAGTGACACTATGACCGGCCGGGCATCCATGTCCGGCCTAATCAGCCGCCTGGACTCAGGAGACCCGGTATTGATGATTGGCACCCAGATGCTCAGCAAAGGACATCATTTCCCTCACGTCACGCTGGTCGCCGTGGTGGACGCCGATGCGCTGCTTTTCAGCCCCGATTTTCGCGGTGAAGAGCGGTTGCTCCAGCTTCTCACCCAAGTTGGCGGCCGGGCTGGACGTGACAAAACGCCAGGTGAGGTGCTCATACAGACCCGGCATCCAGAGCACCCCCTGATGCAACAACTCGACCGGCCCTACCACACCGCCTTGCCCGCGCTGCTGAGTCACCGTGTGCAAGCAGGTTTACCGCCTCTCGGCGCGCTGGGTGTTATTCGGTGTGACAGTCAAAGTCGACGCGAGGGGCTGGATTTCCTCCATCAGGTGAAAAACAGCGCAGTGGCGGCGGCCGGGACTCAGATAATTGGACCCGTGCCTGCGGCGATGGCTCGGCGTAAAAATCGCTATCGGTCTCAGCTGGTGATCTCGGCGAAAAACCGCGCTGTGCTGGCTGCCAGCATGGAGACACTGGTCTCGGCGGCGGAATCCACGCGACGCTCGCGCCACCTCAGCTGGTCAGTCGATATCGACCCCTACGAAAGCTTGTGACTTCCTTCGCTGGAGCCAGCGCTATGGGTTGGTGATAATACCGCTTGAGTCCGCGCGCATCGGCGACGCGGGTAGACCGTGACAGGATGACGATGAAACCCGAACTGGCTGCGCTGATTAATACAGCGCTGGAACAACTCGTATCGCAAGGTGTCTTGGCTGGACTGCCTGACGCAGCACTGCAAATTGATCGCCCGAAGGATCCGAGCCTCGGCGACCTCTCCTGCAACATTGCCATGGTGCTGGCTAAACGCGCCGGTATCGCGCCTCGCGATCTCGCCACACAGATTATCGATACGCTGCCCGACAATACGTTGATCGAACGCTGTGATATCGCGGGTCCAGGCTTCATCAATTTTTTTGTTAACGCGAGCCACCATACCGGGGTTGTGCGCACCATTTTGGAAAGTGGCTCAGCCTACGGAAAATCAAATAGCGGCGCGGGTCGGCAGGTGCAGGTGGAATTTGTTTCGGCTAATCCTACGGGACCACTGCATGTTGGCCACGGGCGCGGCGCAGCGATCGGTGACTCACTGAGTCGGTTGCTTGAGGCAACAGGCTGGTCGGTGCAACGCGAGTTCTACTACAACGATGCGGGGCAGCAGATCAATAACCTTGCCCTGTCGGTACAAGCTCGCGGTCAAGGCAAAGGTCCTGATCACCCCGACTGGCCTGCCGATGGCTACCAGGGAGGCTACATCGAGGATGTTGCAGCCGCCTATATAGCGGGCGATTCGGTGCAAGCTGCCGACCGGGAGATCACCGGCGCCGCTGATTTGGATGACCTCGACGCCATCAGGGAATTCGCAGTGGCCTGCCTGAGGCGCGAGCAAGACCAGGATCTGCAGGCCTTTCAAGTCGTTTTCGACGAGTACTTTTTGGAGTCATCTCTCTACGATAGCGGCGCGGTCGAAGAGACCGTGGCGACGCTTCAAGCCGCGGGCCACACTTTTGAAGATCAGGATGCACTCTGGCTGCGTACGACCGACTTTGGTGATGACAAAGACCGCGTAATGCGCAAAAGCGAGGGCGGCTATACCTACTTTGTGCCCGACGTCGCCTATCATCACAACAAGTGGCAGCGGGGTTACCAGCGCGTCATTAACGAGCAGGGTGCGGATCACCACAGCACCATCACCCGGGTACGGGCTGGACTCCAGGGCCTCAATGTGGCGATTCCCGAGGGTTGGCCAGAATACGTGTTGCACCAGATGGTGACCGTGATGCGCGAGGGCGCCGAGGTCAAACTCTCTAAACGGACAGGCGGTTACGTGACACTCCGCGACCTGATTGACTGGGTGGGTTGCGATGCCACCCGCTATTTTCTGGTCGCACGAGCGCCCACTTCTCAACTGACCTTCGACGTGGATCTGGCGCTGGCACGCAGTAATGAGAACCCCGTTTACTACATTCAATACGCGCACGCGCGGTGCGTCAGCGTGTTGCGTAAAGCAGCCGAAATCGAGGGCGACGCTCACGTCAGCGCCGGGCTGGCGTATCTGGCGCGTCTCGATGAGCCCGAGACCCTATCACTGGCCGTCAGTTTGGGTCGCTTCCCCGAAGTAGTCGCCAATGCAGCAGAGCGCCTTGAGCCGCATGATGTGGCCAATTATTTGCGAGAGCTCGCTGCGCACTTCCACAGCTTTTATAACGCACACAAAGTCCTCGAAGGGGCGCCCGAAACCATGCAGGCGAGGCTCGCACTGGTCGCCGCCACCCGGCAAGTCATCGCCAGCGGTCTTGATCTGCTGGGCGTGTCAGCTCCGGACGCCATGTAATGGCTAACACCTCAGGCAATNCCGGGCGTAAACCCTCTGCAACACGCCGCCAGACACCATCATCCAGGCAAAATACGCCTCCGACCCTTAATACGTCGCACTTACAGGGTTTTGTGGTGGGATGTGTCACCGGCATTCTCTNCTGTGTGGGCATATTGAAAGCCCTTGAGAGCGACGAACAGACCACCGATACCGCGCCCGCACCCCCGCCTACTGAAGCGGTTGAAGCCGGTCCCCGTTTCGACTTCTATACGGTATTGCCTAATCAGGAACTCGACCTCAACCCCGATATTGAGCCTGCGGCGTTGGGGTCCGAACCCAGTGGTCAGGGACAGTATCTATTGCAAGTGGGCTCGTTTCGCCAAGAAGGTGATGCGGATCGGCGGCGTGGTGAGCTGGCCCTGCTCGGGCTCGAGGCAAACGTCGAGCCCAGTGATGGCGATAACGGGAGATGGTATCGGGTCTATCTTGGGCCTTTCGAGAGCCGCTCGGACATGGCGCGAGCACGATCATTAACCGCACAGGCGGACATGGATACCTTATTACTCAGACGAGCAGCACCATGAACACGGTGAGTCAGCATCAGGTCACCCGCCTGCACTATTCCCGCAGCAAGCGCAGGCTTGAAATCGCCTTCGCTGACGAAGCTGAGTACCAACTCACCGCCGAATTTCTCAGGGTCTTCTCGCCCTCTGCTGAGGTGCGGGGCCACGGGCCCGGGCAAGAGACGCTTCAAACCGGCAAGTCCTCGGTCGGCATCGCGGGGATCGAACCAGTGGGGCACTACGCGGTGCAGATTAGCTTTGATGACGGACACGATTCAGGCCTGTATAGCTGGCAGTATCTGCGTGACCTTGCCGAGCAACAGGACCGGTATTGGCAAAGCTACCTCCAGCAACTGGCAGCTGCAGGGAAATCACGGGACGCTGAGGTTCAGGTCCTGCATTTTGACCCCTGACACGGACNCCTCCCGCCTCTGAACACAACTCCGCCGCTCAGGTACACTTGCCGGCCCGCTGGCATAAGACCGGCGCGACGATGAGAACGGGCAGATGAGTAACGACGCGGCACATAACGCCGATCGCGATGACAACACCACCGACTTCGGCTTTACCCGGGTAGACCCCGCGGCAAAAGCCGGCATGGTCCGCGGCGTATTTGACTCTGTCGCCAGCCGCTATGACCTGATGAATGACCTGATGTCTGGAGGCGTTCACCGCCTCTGGAAGCGCTTTACGATCGAGCTCAGTGCCGCGCGTCCGGGGCAGACCATTCTGGATATTGCTGGTGGAACCGGCGACCTCGCTGCGCGATTCTCGCAGCTCGTGGGAGCCGACGGTCAAGTCATACTCGCCGACATTAACGCCGCCATGCTCGAGGTGGGTCGCGACCGACTTATCGACAAGGGGGCCACTGGGAACATCGAGGTGGTGCAAGCCGACGCCCAAGCACTGCCCTTTGAAGAGAACAGCGTCGATTGCATTACCATCGCCTTCGGGCTGCGTAATGTCACCGATAAGGACATGGCACTGCGCTCCATGTTGCGGGTGCTGCGCCCTGGAGGTCGACTACTGGTCCTTGAGTTCTCGAAGCCCACCTCACCCCTGCTTGGCAAAGTCTACGATCAATACTCGTTTCAGATCCTGCCGGCGATCGGTCGTCTCATTGCTCAGGATGCTGACAGTTATCGTTATCTGGCGGAGTCCATCCGCAAGCATCCGGATCAGGACACCCTGCTTGAAATGATGGAGGACGCCGGATTTGTCGAGTGTCGTTACCACAACATGACCGGCGGTATTGTCGCCGTTCATCAGGGATTCAAGCCGTGACGCAACACGACCCCGCACTGCTCAGCGCCGCGCTCGCAGGTGCCGAACGGGCGCTGAATCAAGCGATTGCAGCGGCGCCTAGCTCTCACAGCGAACTCAACGCGCTTGCGGGCACCCTGCTGGGTATTGAGATCACAACGCTTGAACTGACCTTGTATATAGAGATGGTCACTGGCACGGAAGTGCGCTTAATGTCGCACTGCGAAAACGAGACGGACGCCTTTGTGCGCGGCACGCTGGAAGATTTTGCAGCCCTCGCCACTTCTGATGACCCCGCCGCGGCCCTGATCAATAGTGGTATCGAGCTCGAAGGCAGCAGTGCGAGCCTTATTGCGCTGCAGCAGGTGATCTCCCGCATGGATATCGACTGGGAGGCACCCCTGGTGGAAGTGCTCGGCGACGTCGTGGGTCATCAACTTGCCGAGGTTCTGCGCCGGTTTTTCCGCTGGAGTGAGGGTGCGCAAGCGAGCCTCAAACGGCAAGTGTCTGAGTACCTGCTCGAAGAAGGGCGTCTCACGCCCCCCAAACCCGAGCTTGAACATTTTTATGATGCGGTTCAATCAGTTGCTATGCGCGTAGAGCGCGCCCAGAATCAAGTCGAAAAGCTATTGGCCAAAGCNGCCTCAGGCAGGACATCACAATGAGTCGCGTCATCGCGCTATACCGCGCTGTCGCCCGCTATCGACTCGACCAGTTGCTGCCGGCACATCAGCGCCCACGATTTTTTTCTTTGCTACTGAGAGTATTTCCAGTCCTCTCGGTCCCCATCACCACACCTCGGGGCGAACGGCTCCGCCGGGCACTCGAGGAACTCGGCCCGGTTTTTGTCAAATTCGGGCAGTTGCTGTCAACACGCAGAGATCTGCTGCCTCATGACATCGCTGACGAACTCGCTTTGTTGCAGGACCAAGTCGCGCCCTTTCCGGCCAAAGAAGCCATTCAGCGTATTGAAAGTGCGCTGGGTAAACCACTGAGCGAGTGCTTTGCAGAGTTTGATGCCAACCCGCTCGCCGCAGCCTCCGTAGCGCAAGTACATGGTGCCCGGTTACCCGATGGCAGCGATGTGGTAGTTAAAGTGTTGCGGCCGGGTATTGAGAAAACCATCGATCAGGATCTCAGACTTCTCAGGCATGTTGCGCAGCTGCTGGCTCGTTGGTCGCGCAACGGCCGGCGCCTGAAGCCCGTAGAAGTTGTCGATGAGTATGACCGCATTATTCACGGAGAGCTCGACCTGCAGCGAGAGGCGGCCAACGCGTCTCAGCTACGGCGCCACTTTCAGGACGGTGATCTCGTCTACGTTCCCCAAGTGCACTGGCCACTGACTTGCGAGCAGGTCATGGTCAGCGAGCGAATTTACGGCGTGCCCGTCAGTGACATCGAAACGCTCGAGGGCAAGCAGGTTGATATCAAGCTGCTGGCAGAACGCGGCGTCGAAATTTTCTTCACGCAGGTATTCCGCGACAGTTTCTTTCACGCCGACATGCACCCGGGCAATATTTTCGTTAATTGCTCGCGACCCGAGGATCCCCGCTACATCGCCGTCGACTGCGCCATCGTTGGCCAGATCGATGAACAGGACCTGTATTACCTGGCGCGTAATCTGCTCGCCATTTTTCANCAGGATTATCGACTGTGCGCAAAGCTTCATATCGAGTGCGGCTGGGTGCCCGCTGATACGCCCATAGCGGAGTTTGAGTCTGCGCTGCGCACCTTGTGCGAGCCGATTTTTGAGCGGCCACTGTCAGACATTTCCTTCGGCCACATGCTCGTGACGCTGTTCCGCACCGCGGGGCAGTTCGATATGCAGNTACAGCCACAGCTGGTGCTTTTACAGAAAACCCTGCTGAACATTGAGGGGCTGGGCCGCCAGCTTTATCCGGAACTGAATCTGTGGGACACGGCCAAACCCTTCCTTGAGCAATGGATCGCCGAACGCTATTCATTGCAAAACGTCGGTCAGCGCCTACAGCAGGAAGCCCCTGCGCTGCTTGAAACACTCCCTTTACTGCCTGATCTGATCCTGCACCGCCTGCGCCAAACGCCTCAAAGCAGCCCAACTCAGCCTCGGCCATCCAGTTGGTTATTGCCTCTGGCGACACTGGGAACGTTCGCAATGGGTCTCGGTATTGCCAGCTCGAGCGGCACGGGATGGCTGGTGCTGGGGTGTGGATGTCTGCTGTCAGCCCTCTTCATCCGTAACCGGTAACAGTCACCGCATGCCTCTGGCATACTATTGTTATGACGAATTCATACTCACACACACCCAAGACTCTGGCTCCGCAATGGAACGAACAGGGGCTGATACCCACCGTCACCCAGGATGCCGACACCGGAGAAGTGCTGATGTTGGCGTGGATGAATGCCGAGGCGCTGGAGAAGACTCTGGCCGGTAAGCAAGTGGTGTATTGGTCGCGCTCCCGACAGGCGCTCTGGCTCAAGGGTGAGACCTCGGGTAATACTCAGGATCTAGTTGACGTACGCCTCGATTGCGATGGTGACACGCTGCTACTGCAGGTGAAGCAACACGGCGCGGGTGCCTGCCACACAGGACGCCGGACCTGCTTTTTCTATGCGCCTGGAGAAACCGGCTGGCAGTTAACCGAGGACGGCTGAATGGATGGCTTACTGACGGCATTGGACAAAGTCTTGGCCGAGAGAAGAACCGCGTCTCCGGACAGTTCCTACGTCGCCTCGCTCCATGCAGAAGGGCTCAACAAGATTCTGGAGAAGGTGGGTGAAGAAGCCACCGAAGTCATTCTTGCCGCCAAGGATGCGGCTGAGAGCGGTGACGCCGACGCACTGGTCAATGAGGTCGCCGACCTCTGGTTTCACACCATGGTCATGCTGGGTCACCTCGACCTCGACCACTCTGCGGTCCTTGAGGTACTCGATGACCGTATGGGACTTTCGGGTCTGGCAGAAAAAGCGGCACGAAAAGGCCATAATGCGCCGTCAGAAAGTGCTTAAGTACAAGGAGATCGACTATGGGACTGGGCGGAATTAGCATTTGGCAACTCCTGATCATTCTCGCAATTGTCGTCATGCTGTTTGGCACATCGCGGCTTCGTAACATTGGCGGCGATCTGGGAAGTGCCATCAAAGGCTTTCGCGACAGCATGAGCAAAGACAACACTGACGGCGACAGCGCGGACGAAAACATCGCTGCGCGGGAGGAGACTGACCCCGATAAACCGGCGACGTAACCGGAGCAAGCCAAGGTGTTTGATATCGGCTTCGCCGAGCTCTTGCTGATCGGAGTGGTGGGTCTGTTAGTCGTGGGGCCCGAGCAGCTACCGGGTACTGTGCGGACCGTCCTCGCATGGGTTAACCGCTTTCGCCGCAGCTTTGATCAAATCCGGACCGAAGTCCGGCGCGAGTTGCATAACGACGAAATCATGCAAAAACTGAAGGCGGAGTCGCAGGAAATAGAACAGCAGGTCCGGGACACCACCCAGTCGNTGGAGCGCGAACTTCAGGCGCTGGAGACCGAAGAAGCGCTGGCAGCCAACCCTGATGCCATAGCGATCGCTTCGGCCCCGCCAGCAAACGNGGCGACGCAGATTGGGGAGCAAGCGAACCCCGAGCCCGAGCCCGATACCAACTCCACCGATGCACCCACTCAATCCGCATGAATGACACCACTGAGCAAAACGATCCGCCNATGTCGCTGGTCGCTCATCTGACCGAGCTTCGCGACCGGCTGCTGCGGGCAGTGCTCGCTGTGTTGATCGGATTTATTGTGCTGTTCCCGTTCGCCAACGAGATCTACGGGTTTGTATCGGCGCCACTCAGGGAGTTGATGCCAGAAGGGTCCACCATGATCGCCACCGGCGTGGCATCGCCGTTTTTGACGCCTTTCAAACTCAGCTTGGTGCTGGCCATCTTTATGGCAATCCCCGTGATCCTGTATCAAATTTGGGGGTTTGTAGCGCCCGGGCTCTATAAAAAAGAGAAGCGCATCGCCATACCGCTCCTCGCGTCTAGCGTGCTGTTGTTCTATGCCGGGGCCGCCTTCGCCTATTTCATTGTATTTCCACTCATCTTCGCTTTTTTCACTAGCGTCGGCCCCGAGAGCGTTCAGGTGATGACCGACATCAACAGCTATCTCGACTTTGTGCTGAAGCTGTTTCTCGCCTTTGGTATTGCCTTCGAGATGCCGATCGCAGCCGTCATTCTGATCTGGACAGGGGTTACCAGCCCTGACGCACTGGCGAAAAAGCGCCCGTATATCATCGTCGGCTGCTTCATTTTTGGCATGCTGCTGACCCCGCCGGATGTGATCTCACAGTCGCTGCTAGCCATCCCAATGTGGCTCCTCTTTGAGCTGGGCGTCTTTTTCGGCAGACTATTGGAACCCAAACCCCAGGATACGGGCAGATAATCACCGGCCCGTTGGAGAAATGAACATGCGGCTCTTGTTTTCCTGCTTACTTGCGCTATCGGCCATTTTCCACTCCCACGCGATGGCGCAAGTCGATACCGATAAGACCATTGTGGCGGCCAGCGCACAAATTGCAGACGATAAGAACCTGACAGCCGCAGAGCTCATTGCGCTCACACAGCAAACGAATCGGGCCTTTCACGCATCAATTCTGTCAGGCCTTGAGGCCGGTAAGGCACAGACACCGCAGCAGGCGCTGATCGCTCTTTACAGCGCGTTTCGTCTGGGCGACCCGGAGTCGGCCGCCCTTTATCTGGACTTACGCTACGTACCCGAATCAATAGAAGACATCTCACCGACCGCATTGGCGAGAGGTCTGCTGTTTATCTTTGCCCAGCAGAATGTATTGGATCTCAATCAAATCAGTAGTGAACCCGAAGGCACACTGGAAGACGGCCTGCCGGAGGATCTGGAAAAGGCAGGTGCGGTCACCCTGTCACAGGAAGTGATTCCGGTCTATCTGCAGCGCATCGAAGACCCCGACGGCACCCTCGCATGGCGAGTCGCCAATGAAACGTTAGTGCGCGTGCCCGATATGTGGGATGAACTGGGCTACAGCGACCTCGCGGTGTGGCTCTCTAACGCCCTGCCCGAATTCTACTTTCTGGGGATGGGCAACTTTCAGGTCGTCACGCTCCTGTTCACGCTGATCGCAGGATGGTTTTTAACGGGCTGGATTAGTCTCTTGGTGGGCCGCCTGGGGGGTCGATTTACTAACCCCTGGAATCATGCATTGAGCCGTTTCCTTCGCGTTCCTCTGAGGCTGATTCTCTACGTCGTGCTGATCAGAATCGTCATCGCCAACCTGGGTCTATCGGTCATTGCCAAAGCCTATCTGGCGTCGTCACCGCTAGAATATCTGGCGGCGGTGATCTTCGCATTTGGGCTCCTAAACCTCTACCGGGACTATAAAATTCGGCAGCTAGAGTTGCAGGGCGACATCGAGTACGTCGCACTCATCAAGCCGGTAGTGGTGATCGTGCGGATCATTGTGGCGACCACCGGTGTGTTGATGTGGGCTGATCATGCGGGCTTCAATGTTTCTACCCTGATCGCGGGTCTCGGNGTGGGCTCGATTGCTGTTGCGCTCGCAGCCCAAAAGACGCTCGAGAATGTTATTGGTGCGATCACGCTCTACACCGCACGCCCGATTCGNCCGGGCGACTGGTGCCGGTTTGGNGACATAAAAGGCTCNGTTGANGAAATCGGATTGCGNTCGGTCACGTTACGCACCAAGAACCGTACNCTGGTCACCGTCCCTAACTCGATGTTTTCTTCGGCAGATATCGAGAACTANTCGGTGCGCGATCGCATCCGCTTTTNTAAGCTTCTGGAATTGCAGATGCCCTCGCCAGATCAGCTGCGCGCCATTCTGGGAGAATTCCGGGAGCTCTTTTCGGCACACCCAATGGTGCGCCAAGACACCATCAGTATCCGCCTTACTGACATTCAGGCTGCAGTTGCGGTAATCAAGCTCGATGCAGGCATCATGACCACNGACTACGAGGAATATCTGGCCGTGGCCGAAGACCTCAATCTGCGGGTGATTGAGATCGTGCACCAAAACGGCGCCATCTTCTCGGGACCGGGTCAGGTTCTTCAGCTTCGTGATTTTCAACAGGCAGATGNGGAAAAGCTCGGAGAGGTCGAGGCNAAGCTTGAAGCGTGGCGTCAGGGGGAGGGACTACCCTTCCCCGATCTATCCGGCGAAGAAAAGCAGCGGCTTAAGAGTTCGTTGGAGTATCCGGATAAAAGCTAAAGCAGCGCCTCCCCCCGCGTGGCGCAATCTTTTTGACGGTGGTCAGCGTAAACTGTTGTAAGACGATTATCCCTTTTGATCGACCACTAATGAGCCTCATGCCGTGACTGATACCACCATCGAGACGCCGCCAGCCGATGTCGCCAGAGAGAGCGAAAACACGCCGCCTCGCGCTAAATCGCTTGCGCCCTTACGAGAATTACTGGCGTTTCTTTGGCCCCATAAAAATCGACTAATGGCGGCGAGTGCCGCACTGATTTTTACCGCGGGCGCTCAACTGACATTGGGCTATGGCGTCAAGATTCTGATCGATGAGGGCTTTGCCGGCGGAGACGCCTCGGGGCTCTACAAGGCCGTCACATTTATGCTGGTCATCGGTGTCGCCATGGCCATCGGCTCTATGACACGCTTTTATCTGGTGTCCTGGCTGGGAGANCGCGTGAGCGCAGACCTTCGCGGTGCCGTGTTCAATAACCTCGTGCACATGCAGCCCAGCTATTTCGAAAGCAATCACTCAGGCGAGATTATGTCTCGACTGACGACCGATACCACGCTGCTGCAGACGCTGATCGGCTCCTCCGTGAGTCTAGCAGTGCGCAATGCCCTGACCCTNACCGGGGCGCTGACGTTGATGGTTTTCACCAACTTTAAATTGAGCCTGGTCATTCTTGTCGCCGTGCCCGTCACAATCCTGCCCATCCTCATATTTGGCCGCCGGGTGAGAAAGCTCTCGAATAAAAGCCAGCAGACCATCGCCGAGGTGGGCAGCCATGCCGGAGAAATATTCCAATCAATTAAAGTGGTACAGAGCTTTAACCGCGAGNCCGCCGAGAAAACCGCGTTCGGACGGGACGTAGAGCAGGCCTTTACCGTCGCCCGCTCCAGAGTACTGCAGCGGGCNTTACTGACAGGCTTTGCCATTTTTCTGCTGATGGGCGGCATGGTCGGCATGATGTGGTCGGGAGGTGTGGATGTGATCGAGGGCCGCATGACGGGCGGTGAGCTCGGTGCCTTCGTCTTTTACGCAATCATGGTCGGCACGGCTTTTGCCACACTTTCTGAAGTGTGGGGAGACCTCCAGCGCGCCGCAGGCGCAGCCGAACGCCTGATAGAGCTCCTCCGGGAGACCAGCGAGATTCCCGATACGGGTACCACTTTGCCGGCAAGTCAAAAAGCCATAGCGTTCGANGGAGTGCATTTTGCCTATCCGAGTCGACCCACACATCCCGCGTTGAGTGCCTTCACACTGGACATACAGCACGGCGAATCGGTGGCGCTGGTGGGGCCGTCGGGCGCGGGAAAATCGACGGTCTTTGAACTGATGCTCAGGTTTTATGATCCGATCGCCGGGGCGATTCGCTTTGGCGGCATCGACCTGCGCGACATACCACTCGACAACTGGCGCCAGAAGATCGCTCTGGTTCCTCAGCAACCGGCGCTGTTTTCCGGAGACATTTTTTACAACATTGCCTATGGTGCCAGCGACTCGAGCCAACAGGCAGTCGAAGCCGCAGCGCAGATGGCTCATGCCCATGAGTTTATCAATACCCTTCCCGACGGCTACCAGAGTCATTTGGGCGCACAAGGGGTTCGGCTGTCGGGGGGTCAGCGCCAACGGATCGCGCTGGCCCGCGCCATTCTCGCTGACCCGGAACTGTTGCTGCTTGACGAGGCCACCAGCGCGCTGGACACCGAGAGCGAATGGCACGTTCAACAGGCGCTCAAAGAAATTATGCAAGGACGCACCACGGTGGTGATTGCGCACCGACTCTCAACAGTGATCAATGCCGACCGCATCATCGTGATGGAGGAAGGCAGCGTAGTCGACAGCGGACGGCATGACGAGCTCATGGCCCGATGTGACCTGTATCAGCGTCTGGCGAGGCTGCAGTTTGAGGTTGACGCACCCACCACCAGTCGATAAACACTGCGCTTAGGCGATCGATTGGCGGCGCTCCGTGAACGTGGCGCGCGGATACATCATGGTGACGATCAGTCAGCGGGAAACGTTTAGCTCACTTGGGCTCGATCATCAGGTAGGCCACAGTGGTGTCACCAATATTGAGCGCCTCATGCCAGGCGATGCCGTCACTGGAAAAATAGCTACCCGTCGCCAGCTTCGCCTCTCGCGTGCCGCGGGCATCGGTAACGCGCATGGTGCCACCGGATAGCGCATAACCAAAGTGCTTAGGATGAGCGTGCCGCTCGTGCCCGACACCGGGCGGGAAGGTGCAGCGGAGAATCCTCAATTGCTGCGTTTCATGAATCTTTTCGCAGACGGGCCTACCCTGCCACCCCGCTTGCAGCGGGTCGGGCAAGGTGTCCGCATGGGCCACAGACATAAAAAGCAGAAATAGTAGGCCGGTCACTTTCATACGGTGCCTCTTAGATCATCTACGGCAGTGCTGACACGCCACCTTACCGACTTGACTGTAAAATCCGAAGTAACAATTCGACTCATCAATCCCGCCTTCAATGCGACCCTAAAGTCAGACTGCATGAGCCGACCGACAACACTAAAAAGCAAAAACCCCGCACTGCGCGGGGTTTCGATAAAGCTTTTCGCTGATCAGCTAAACTCTCGGACCAGCCCGCCAATGCTCTCTTTGGCATCGCCAAACAGCATGCGCGTGTTGTCCTTGTAGAACAGCGGGTTCTCGATACCGGCAAAACCCGACGCCATGGAGCGCTTGAGCACGAACACCGTGCGCGCGTCGGCAACGTTAATCACCGGCATACCGTAAATGGGCGAGGACTCAACCTCACGTGCGGCAGGGTTCACTACGTCGTTGGCGCCAATCACGATAGCGACGTCAACAGTCTCCATACGCGGATTGATCTCGTCCATCTCGAGCAGCTGGTCATAGGGTACATCTGCCTCGGCGAGTAGCACGTTCATGTGGCCCGGCATACGCCCCGCGACGGGGTGAATACCAAAACTGACCTCGCAGCCATTTTTCTCGAGCAACTCGGTGAGCTCCTTCACCACGTGCTGCGCCTGAGCCACTGCCATGCCGTAGCCTGGAATA
>NYTG01000028.1 GCA_002683395.1 Halieaceae bacterium
CTTCTTCTTTGCTGCTGCCTTCTTCTTGGCAGGAGCCTTCTTCTTTGCTGCTGCCTTCTTCTTGGCAGGAGCCTTCTTCTTCGCCGCTGCCTTCTTCTTGGCAGGAGCCTTCTTCTTCGCTGCTGCCTTCTTCTTGGCAGGAGCCTTCTTCTTCGCTACTGCCTTCTTCTTGGCAGGAGCCTTCTTCTTTGCTGCTGCCTTCTTCTTGGCAGGAGCCTTCTTCTTTGCTGCTACTTTTTTCTTAGCAGCGGGTTTCTTTTTTGTTGCTTTCTTCGCAGCGGCCATAAGTCCCTCCTAATGTGCCCAGCCTCATGTGAAAAACTATCAAGCTTTATATTTGATGACAAGCTAAGTCGTGCGAATTACTACCTAACCCAAAACGCTCATTATGTGGCGAGTAATGTCGTTTACCGCTCCTACACCATCAAGCTGGTGATACTCGACCCCTTCAAGCTCACGATAAAAATTAACTAAGGGTCGCGTTTGGTCGTGATACACGCCAAGCCTGTTACGAACCGTTTGCTCCGAATCATCATCTCGCTGAATGAGCGCTTCGCCTGTTTGGTCGTCTACGCCCGCTTGTTTTGGCGGATTGTATTCAACGTGATAAATACGCCCCGAGCCGGGATGGACCCTACGGCCACTCAAACGATTAATGATCTCCTCATCCGAGACGGCAATCTCGAGCACATGATCAATGTCAATCTGCTCATCCACCATTGCCTGCGCCTGCGGAATCGTGCGCGGGAACCCGTCGAACAAACATCCGTCGATACAGTCGACCTCCTCAATTCGCTCTTTCACCAGGCCCACAATAATGTCATCAGATACCAGCCCGCCCGATTCCATGATGGCTTTCGCCTGCTCTCCCAGCGGAGACCCTGCTGCGACCGCCGCTCTCAGCATGTCACCGGTAGAAATCTGAGGAATCCGAAACTGCTCACAGATGAACTGTGCTTGTGTGCCCTTACCTGCACCCGGGGGGCCAAGGAGAATAATGCGCATAATGGGTAAGTCTCTTATTCAGTGCTTATCGTTACTGCCGGCAATCGTACGCTACACAGCCAGTGACCTGCTCGCAAGTCACGTTGCAATCACTTTGAAGCCAAATGCCGCTTCGCGGCTTGCCAACGATCTTCTAATCGATCCAATGCCTCATGCTGAAGATCGCTGTTATCTTCTGCCGCTGCCTGCTCCATCACACGAAATCGACTTTCAAACCGATTGTTTGCCTGCCGGACAGCAGACTCTGCGTCCACGCCCAGATGGCGGGCGAGGTTCACCATTGCAAGAAAAACATCGCCAAGCTCTGCCTCTATAGCGCCCCCATCATCTTCTGAGATTGCCTCGGCCAGCTCTGCAAGCTCCTCTTGAATTTTGTCGTGCACGCCAGCTCTGTCAGGCCAATCGAAACCGACTCTCGCAGCCCGCTTCTGCAACTTCTGGGCACGGCTAAGCGCCGGTAGCGCTCGGGGCACATCGTCCAACACACCGCGCTGGTCTTTCTGCTGACGCTCTTCTCCTTTGATAGTCTCCCAACGCTCCTTGACCTCTGCCTCGCTTACCGGCTCATCACAGCTCCGGGCGAATACATGGGGGTGCCTGCGCAGTAATTTCTGCGCTATGCCTTCCGCCACGTCTGCAAAATCGAACAGCCTCCTTTCACTTGCCATCTGCGCATAGAAAACCACCTGAAACAACACGTCGCCGAGCTCATCGCAAACTTGAGAAAAGTCACCCGAAGCAATTGCATCGGCTAACTCATAGGTTTCTTCTATGGTGAAGGGAACGATCGTATGGAAATCCTGACGCAGATCCCACGGGCAGCCTGAATCGGGATCACGCAGCTGCCGCATAATATCGAGCAATAGGATCATGGGGTCAGTCCCCTCCGCTATTGGCAATTCCGTCATAGCGCCTTCTCCTCTCCGACCCGTTTACTAGGGCTTATTGTTTAGCAAACTGAACTGCGTGGCTCTCTATCCAACCCTGAATCAGGAAAAAACACCGGTTGAAAGATACCGATCTCCGCGATCACAAATGATAGCGACGATAGTAGCGCCCTCAACTTCTGCACTGAGTCGCATCGCCGCTGCTATGGCACCCCCAGACGACACGCCCGCAAAGATCCCTTCATCTTTCGCCAGACGCCGCATCATCTGCTCTGATTCTGATTGGCTAATATCCATCACGCGATCCACACGCTCGGATTGATAAATATCGGGCAAGTAGGCTGCGGGCCAGCGTCTTATCCCAGGGATCTGGGAACCATCGGTCGGCTGCAAGCCGATAACCTGAACGTCCGGGTTTTGCGATTTGAGATACCGAGACACACCCATGATCGTACCAGTGGTCCCCATAGAGGAGATGAAGTGGGTTATCTTTCCCCCGGTTTGCTCCCAGATTTCCGGCCCAGTGGACGCATAATGTCCGCCTGGATTATCAGGGTTCGCAAACTGGTTGAGCACGACCCCCTCATGTCGGCTCGCCATTGCCAGCGCAAGATCACGTGCACCCTCCATTCCTTCACTGGGCGTCACGTTAATCAGTTCCGCGCCATAGGCGCGCATAGACCCCTTACGCTCTTCACTTTGATTGCTGGGCATGATCAGCTTTAGACGATATCCCTTTACGGCCGCGGCCATGGCCAACGCAATGCCCGTGTTCCCGCTTGTGGCTTCAATCAGCGTATCGCCAGGTTGGATTGCACCGCGCGACTCGGCCTCGCGGATCATACTCATGGCGGGACGATCCTTCACCGAGCCGGCGGGGTTGTTGCCCTCAAGCTTGCCCAGAATCACATTGGAAGTATCACCCGGAATCCGTTGCAAACGGACCAACGGAGTGCGACCCACGATGTCTTCTATAGTGGGATATTCACCACCTTCAGCCATGAGAATCCCTCCCGCAGGAAGGTGACAACGCGGCACTAGTCATGAGCGAGCATCCTATTTCAGGGCCTCCACGCCTATGACCCTCTTCTCGCAGGTACCTTGAGATCTCGGAAAAACTCGCGGGTGTGAATAACACGACCACCCGTTAGCTGGCCTACTGCAGCTCGAGTGACTCTCTTCAGCGCCATAAGATCCTCAACTGGTAGCGTGCGCTCCGCTTCCCACCATCGTCGAAAAGCGAGTATCTGCTCGCCAGATAACACGATCTCATTATGCGCGATCGGTGCATGCGCTTCGATACGACAAAAGCCGCGATCTACCTCAAACCGATAGTAAGCGTCCGATCGAATCGATTCCCGCCGTTCATCACTGTTCCAGTCAATCCGGTACCCCAGTTCAGACAAGAGCACTAGCTCAAAGCGGCGTAAGCTCTCTTCCCCCGGGGCGTCAAACAAACTTTCCACTGCCCGCCCATACGCGACAAACAGGTTTGGCAGCGCGTCAAATCTCGGCAGAATGCGGGCTAGCAGTTCATTGAGGTAAAGACCACTCATCATTGCATCACCCCGCAACAAATAGCCGGGCGCAGGCGCCTCTGCCATTCGTAGCGTCTTGAGTTCACCCCGTCCGACCAGCGTAATCAACAGCGGATGAAACGGTTGCAACAAGGACGCCAGACTCCCCCCCTGCTTTCGCCGATGAGCCCCCCTTACAATCGCACCACAACGGCCCAGCTCTGCACTGAAAAACTCCACCAGCAAACCGTTATCGCCATAGTTTTTGCGAGACAGCACCCACGCTGGCTGGGCCTCGCTCACGCGTCACCTAGGGGGTCAAGACCCAGCGTTTTCAGGGCTCGAGCGTCATCTGACCAACCTGATTTGACCTTCACCCACAACTTGAGCATCACCTTACTATCAAATGCTCGCTCCATGTCCTTTCGTGCCGCCGTACCAATCGACTTCAATCGACTACCGGCCTCGCCCACCAGTATTTTTTTCTGTCCGTCTCGCTCAACCAAAATCAACGCGTGGATGTGGAGCACCCCCCGCTCATCCTCGCTAAAGGATTCAATTTCAACCGCAGTCGCATAGGGAAGTTCGTCACCGAGTTGCCGGACAATCTTCTCACGAACGAGCTCGGCCGCGAGAAATCGCTGGCTACGGTCGGTGATCTGATCGGCTGGAAACAAGTGCGGCCCCGCAGGGACTAGCGAGGAAATGTGCTGAGTCAATTCTTCCAGACCCCGCGCCCGCAAAGCCGACACGGGAAACACTGCGCTGAAGGCGCAGCGCCGCGCCAAATCCTCTGCGAAGGGCAGCAGCATTTCCTGACTTTCCAGCAGGTCAACCTTATTCATGACCAACACAACGGGATTGTCCTGACGGGCAACTAAGTCGAGGACAAATTCATCCTCTTCTGTCCATTTGGTGCGATCGCATAAAAACATGACCAGGTCGACATCATTCAACGCCGATGCCGCCGTTTTGTTCATTGCCCGATTAATGGCCTTCGACTGACCAAGATGAATCCCCGGTGTATCGACATAAATCAGTTGCGTCGCATCCACCGTGCTAACAGCCAGCACCTGATGCCGCGTCGTTTGCGGCTTGCGCGACGTAATGCTGAGCTTTTGCCCCAGCAAGTGGTTGAGTAAGGTCGACTTCCCGACATTGGGGCGACCCACAATGGCGATCATCCCACAGCGCTGCTCAGACATTCAGCCTCCTAATATCTGATCAAGCATCAGTGCGGCCGATGACTGCTCAGCCCGACGCCGGCTTGAACCTGTCGCCTCGGTGGAACGCTGTTGATCCGCCAGCAGACACTGCACGCGGAAAGACTGCGCGTGATCGCTGCCGGTTACTTCTGCGACACTATACTCCGGCAGCCCTTGTCCACGCGCCTGACACCACTCCTGCAGGCGTGTCTTAGCATCGATTGTCGCGTCAGGGGTCGCTGCAGCGATCGCAGGCTCAAGCCACGCGCCCACTACGTCTCGCGCCTGCGGCAGAGAGCTATCGAGCATTGCAGCGCCCGCCAACGCCTCAAGGGTATCGGCAAGAATGGAATCTCGCAGTCGGCCACCACTTTTGCGCTCACTCTCGCCAAGAATCAGGCAACTCGACAAGTCTAGCCCCCTGGCCAGGCTCGCCAAGGACTTCCCGCTGACCACCGAAGCCCGGAGCCGGCTCAGTACCCCCTCATCCTCTTTGGGGAAGCGGTCGTAAAAAGCCTCCGCAGTCACCAACCCGATAAGCGCATCGCCGAGGAACTCAAGTCGTTCGTTGTGGTCTCTATGCGCGCTGCGATGCGTTAACGCCTTCACGAGCAAATCGGGCTGCGAAAATTGGTAGCCCAACCGATGCTGCAATGCATCGAGCAGCAGCTGACTAGGCTGACTCAAGTCCGATCCGCTTGCGTAGTCTCGACAACCAGATCGTCGAAATTCATCACGCCGTCAAGGATCCAGAAGAGCGGGAAACGCTTTTCATAGCGCGCATCGATTACGATCACACCTCGCTCTCGATACACCTTGATGTTATCGACGCTGATGTCATAGACCTGATTCGTATTGAGTAATTTTGCTAGCCGCATTTTTAAGTCGGTCACCGTCTGATCACGCGGATCATGCTCTTGCGCCGCTCGAGTAATGACATCCTTGACCGTCAGATATTCGACATAACCCGGTACTACCCGCAGGGCGATGACCAGCAGCGTACCGAGGAGCAATAAATTGAGCGATACCGCCCAGAGATTAAAGCCCTGAAACCTTTTCCTCTCGGACACCGTAGACCTGAGCCGTTTGCTGCTATTCATGACCTACCCTCCTGGCTGGTCAATCAATGGCACCCGCTCGCCCAAAGGATGGCACGCTAAGAAACGCTTCCCAGTGCATCCATATGGCGACGGCCTTGCCAACAATATCCCGCTCGGGGACCTGCCCCCAGACGCGGCTGTCACTGCTGTTATTGCGATTATCACCCATCATGAAATAGTGGCCAGGTTTGACGACGACGGAAAAATTCCGGGGCCCACGACGGTTATCGAGTTGCATCAAGTGTCCGTCTGTCTCCGGCAGGGACTCGCGGCCCATTTTGACGCTGTATCGACCGCTGGGGAATTCCGCCAGCCACTCCTGGGGCACGGGCTCGCCATTCACCACTAACTGCTTGTTGCGATACGCGATACGATCTCCGGGCTTACCGATCACCCGCTTGATGTAGTAGGTGTCATTTTGATGAGGAGGAAAAAAAACCATCACGTCCCCTCGCTCCGGCTCGCCGATGTCAAAAACTTTTGTACGCGTTACCGGCAGCCGCAGGCCATATGAAAACTTGTTCACCAAGATGTAATCGCCCACCTCGAGGGTCGGCACCATTGAAGATGAGGGAATCTGAAAAGGCTCGTACAGAAATGAACGCAGCACCAGCACGACCGCTAAAACCGGGAAGAACGACTTCGCATACTCCACCACCGCCGGTTCCCCCGCTTCTCGATCGCAGGCCTCCGCAAAAGCACCGGCCGCCTTCGAACCCAGTTGCTCATGGCCGGGAAACTGGATCGCCAGCTGGGCACGGCGCGCCTTCCTGCCCTTAGCCAGCAACAAGCTATCCATCGCCCAGATGGCCCCACTACCCAGCACGACAATGACCAAAATCAGCGGGAAATCAATGTTCATAGTCTATCGCTCTCTTCATCAACCGGGGCGTTTTTGAGGGCGTATTTTCCACGCCCCCATTGCCACAATTAATACGCCTCATCATACACTGACGAGCCCTCTGGCCCGTCAACCGTCCACCTGCAATACCGCCAAAAACGCAGATTGAGGTATCTCTACATTCCCCACCTGCTTCATTCTCTTTTTTCCTGCCTTCTGTTTTTCCAAAAGCTTCTTTTTACGGGTCACATCTCCGCCATAGCACTTAGCAGTCACGTTTTTGCGCAGCGCCTTCACTGTCTGTCTCGCGACAATTTTCCCACCCACGGCCGCCTGAATCGCGACATCGAACATTTGCCGCGGAATGAGCTCCTTCATCTTCTCCGTCAATACGCGCCCGCGCGACTGCACATGGTCTCGATGCACAATGATGGCCAGCGCGTCGACCCGATCGCCATTAATCAATACATCGAGGCGCGATAGGGATGCCGCCTCAAACCGCTCAAATCCGTAATCCAAAGAGGCGTAACCACGGCTGACTGACTTGAGTCGATCGAAAAAATCGAGCACTACCTCTGCCATGGGAATATCGTAGATCACCTGAACTTGCTGACCCAAAAATTGCAGATCAACTTGAACACCCCGCTTTTCAACACACAGCGTGATCGCCGCACCAAGGTACCCCTGAGGCGTGAGGATAGTGCAGCGCGCGATAGGCTCACGCATGATCTCAATGTCCCCGACGTCTGGCAGCTTGGAGGGGTTATCGACATAAACCGTTTCCTGACTCTTGGTCACAATCTCGTAAATGACCGTCGGTGCGGTCGTAATGAGATCGAGGTTGTATTCCCGCTCCAGACGCTCCTGAATAATCTCCATGTGCAGCATCCCGAGGAAGCCGCACCGAAATCCAAACCCGAGGGCATCCGACGACTCCGGCTCATAAAAGAGCGAGGCGTCGTTTAGCGTCAGTTTGCCCAACGCATCCCTGAAATCCTCGTAGTCATCGGAGTTGACGGTAAAGATGCCGGCATAGACCTGTGGCTTAACACTCTGGAAACCGGGCAGCGCGCTTGTCTCTTGATGCGACGCCGAGATCAACGTGTCCCCAACGGGCGCGCCTTTAATGTCCTTGATGCCCGCCACGACAAAGCCCACTTCCCCCGCCATCAGGCTGCCGGTCTCAGTCCTGCGCGGCGTGAAGACCCCGATTATGTCAGCCTGATGCTGCTTCCCAGTCGAGCTGACGACAAACTTGTCTCGCTTGCCGAGCCGACCCTGCTTTACCCTCACCAGCGAGACGACGCCTAGATAGTTGTCAAACCACGAATCAATGATGAGCGCCTGAAGCGGAGCATCACGATCACCCGTAGGCGCGGGAATGTGCTCTACGAGATACTCCAGCACGTCTTCAATACCCATGCCGGTTTTCGCGCTGGCCGGAACCGCCCCGGTCGCATCAATACCAATAATCTCCTCGATTTCCTGCTGAACTCGCTCGGGGTCCGCCTGCGGAAGATCCATTTTATTCAGCACGGGCAATACTTCGAGTCCCTGCTCGATTGCCGTGTAGCAATTTGCCACGGACTGCGCCTCGACGCCCTGCCCCGCATCCACCACTAGCAGCGCGCCCTCGCAGGCCGCGAGAGAACGGGATACCTCATAAGAAAAATCGACGTGGCCAGGCGTATCAATGAGATTCAGCTGATAAATCGCGCCGTCTTGAGCCTGGTAGTCCAGGGTCACACTTTGCGCTTTGATCGTAATGCCCCGCTCCCGCTCGATATCCATGGAATCGAGCACCTGCTCAGCCATTTCCCGCTCGGACAGCCCGCCACAATGCTGAATGAATCGATCCGCAAGCGTGGACTTGCCGTGATCAATGTGGGCGATGATAGAAAAGTTTCTTATATGACTGAGCTCAGCCACAGTTAGATTGCCTCAAAGGAATGCGGGCCACTGACAACACAGGCCGCTTGATCGATGCGGTAATTTTAGCATGCCCGGAGGCGACTCATCAGTCTGCTTCGGGTATACGAATACCAATAAATAACGGGCTCTGGCCCCGAATGAGACGTGCGTGAACGGATCGCCCCGGGGCCAGCTCCTCAGCAGCACTTTCGAGATCTTCCACGCGGCTAATCGGGCGGCTACCCAACCGAGTCAGAATATCACCCGACCTAACGCCAGCCTCCTCGGCCGGCGAATTGAGGGCCACCTCTCTGATCACAACGCCACCTGACAGCCCCAACTCAGATAGAACCGCTGGCTCCGCTTCAGCGATACGCATCCCCAATAAAGTCATGCTGCCGTCTGCAGCAGCGCCGGCCTCAACACGCGCCACTTCATCTGCGGCCAGTCCACCGACCTCGACGCCAATCGCTTGCTCCTCGCCTTCGCGGACAATGAGTGCCTCGACGCGCGTACCGGGAGCAATCAACCCCACCACATGCGGCAGATCCGCTGAGGTCTCGATCGGCTCGCCGTCAAACACCGTAATCACATCACCGGGCTGCAATCCTGCCCGCTCAGCGGGCGAATCTCGACCGACCTGCGCGATGAGCGCACCTCTGGGGCGATCAAGCCCGAAAGATTCAGCCAGATTACGGTCAACGTCCTGAATGCTGACGCCGAGCCAGCCACGCTCGACGACGCCCTTTTCCCGGATCTGAGTGATCACGTTGCGAACGACTGACACGGGAATGGCAAACGACAGCCCGATAGAACCGCCCGATCGCGTAAAGATCTGGGAATTCACGCCAATCACGTTTCCATCAAGGTTAAATA
Organism: Halieaceae bacterium; assembly: GCA_002683395.1. GTDB lineage: Bacteria > Pseudomonadota > Gammaproteobacteria > Pseudomonadales > Halieaceae > Luminiphilus. The sequence continues at coordinate 9,343 of NYTG01000028.1, forward strand.
GCGGCCCTCCGGAGTTCCCAGGATTAATGGCCACATCAGTCTGGATAAAAGGCACATAGTTGTCCCCTGTTTCGGTTGGCAGACTTCTACCCAGCGCGCTGACGATGCCCGCTGTCACAGAAAAATCGAGACTGAAGGGTGACCCGATCGCGAGCACCCACTGCCCTACTTTGACGTCATCTTCATCGGCCAACTGCAGAAAGGGCAGGCGACTGGCGTCTACTTTAAGCACCGCTAAATCGGACCGCGGGTCTGTGCCAATCACTTCTGCATCGAACTCCTGCCGGTCCGGCAAGCGAACCACCACCTGTCTGGCATTCTCCACGACATGATTGTTAGTCACGACATAGCCGTCGCTAGAAAAAATGAAACCTGAACCCATACCCGCGCGCTCGCGTGGCACAGGGGGGCCGCCACGAAAGTCAAAAAAGCGTCGCAGTGCCTCAGGTAATTCCTCCATCTGCTCCTGATACCGGGGATTCTCCGACTCATATTCGACTAGGATCTTCACCACTGCCGGCGACGCTGAGTCCACTATTTCAGTGAAATCAGGCAGGCTGGCCACGCTTCGCTGCGCCATCGCAGACAGTGCCAGCACCAATATCAGAAAGCGAACGATCATCGCCGTACTCCGCATTATATTAAGGAAATTGAGATCAGCTCTTTACGAGCAGCCCATCTATCTGGTTGTCCTGCTTTGCGGCCAACCTGGGCTCAGCGAGACCGGGCAATACACCCCCTGACCTCACGCTGACGGCCCGAAGGATAGCAAAACCACTCAAGAGACCGGCAGCGAAGGCCAAAGCAGACCAGAGGTCCCCCCAATGAGACGCGAGCATCGCAATCACGGTACCCGCGAGCAAAGGCGCACCATAGATCAACAGGGTACCGCCCAGCAGGGTTGACTCAGGGACCTGTATCACGACCTCATCCCCCACCTCGCAGCTCGCCGCAGCCAGCGTGTCCCCCGACTTGGCTCTGACGCGCCCCTTGCCACTCTGCAATAAGGCGGAGAGGGCTCCTTGACCACAACCGGCGCGCGCAGCACATTTGCCGCAGGCCGCACTCCGGTCCGCTTCAACCCATACCGCGTCATGCTCTACCGCGACAACGCGCGCAGTCTCCGTCAGCCAACCCATCACGAGTCCTCGAGGGGCGGGCGCACCGCATCAGCCAACAACCGAGCGGTGACGAACGGCACCTCTCCCAGCACGCTGATCAGCAGTCCCCCGCTGCCAGACCGGACCCCCCTGGTGTAGGTCAACGTCGCACCCTCGATAATCGCACCCTCACCGACCGGCGCGCCGGCTGGCAGCGGCTCGACAAAAACCGAGGCTGTTGCCAGTCCGTCACTGACTACAAAAAGACCTCGATCGGGGTTTTCAGAGATCAAAAAGTAGCCGGGCACAATATTGCGACCGCGCTTGTATTCTGCGTCAACGACGTTCCCGACAGACGCGTCTGGAATAACTGATTCATATTCGATGGCCGCATACTCATAGCGCTCTAGCATCTGTCCATCGAGATCCAGCGTGATCATGGCCAGCGGCAGGCCAGTCGACTGGTCCATATCCACCAGATGCGTCAGTCGCAGCGTATCGCGCGGCCGCAACGTGAGGCGCTGGGTAGAGCGGCCCGCAATAATCCGGCCGGACTCCAGCCTAGGGACGTAGACCTCCAGCACATGACAAATTCTCGTCAACGAGCGACTCGGTATCGGCCAAAATTCGGACCTGGGGTTGGCCCCTGCGTTCATCCGGCGCAGCTCCCCCCGGTTGCCCTCAGCAGTCGATGCCACCGTCAGAAACTGTCGGGATCCCGAGCGCTCGAAGAGCACTGTGCCCTCGAAAGTAACGTCAGATGACGCCTGCAACATTGTTGCCAAGGCCCTCTCCGATGGCGCACTGAGGACGCACTGCTCATCAGCCTGAGCTGACACCTGAGTAGGCAACGCAACGAGCGCCCACGCGACCAAGATCGGCCGCAGGCTGCGCCGAACAGCGTTACTCTGAAACAGGTGCTTCGGGCTTGATTTCCGGGACGCGAACATACGATATATAAGGCGCTGGGTGGCTTTGCGCGGCCGACGCCGCGTGACGACCGTTGAGGCGATGATAACGGTCCCGAGCCAGCCGCTCGTAGACCGCGGCGACGCTCTGACCTGCGCTCTGGATCCCCGCGGTCTGACGATTGGACACCGGGAGCGAGCGAGCGCCCAAACTGGCTTGCACTGGCTGTGCGCCCAATACCGGCACGACCGCCCCGCCCAGCTCACTGACCACCGGAGCGGGCGCAATCCCCGAGGAAGGAATTAACAACTGCTGCCCCCCCATTACCACAGCCAGCGTCACTGACGCCGCAACGGCCATACTCCAGATTGGATTTCGACTGGCAGACCGTCCGGTATCGAGCACTTCGCGCACTCGAATTGATACGTCGACATCAGGCGCGTGAGTACGCTGCCCCTGCAGGCGCTCCCGCACCTGCTGCTGCCGCCGCCACCGCTCCCGTAGAGACGGGTCACTGGAGATCGAATCGAGCACCCGACGCAGTTCAAGCTCTTGCGCCTCGCCATCCATCAGCGCTGAAAGCGCCTCTCTATCTCTGTCTTCGGCTGTCATCTAAACCCCGACTCTCCGTTCATCTGCTCTCTCACGCGTGCGTCAATCGCCTCACGCGCTCGAAAAATTCTTGACCTCACCGTGCCTACAGGGCACTCCAAAACGTCCGCAATGTCATCGTAGCTCAAACCATCAAGCTCCCTGAGTGTTAGGGCGGACCTCAACTCATCTGGCAGCGCTCGCATCGCTGCCTCCACGACTCCGGCGAGCTCGTCGCCCATCGCAACCGCCTCGGGCGAACTACTCTCCGCGAGCAGCCATCCATCGTCAAAGCCCTCGGCGTCCTCGATGGTCGCATCAGCCCTAGGCCTGCGCCCTTTGGCGACCAAATAATTTTTGGCCGCATTTGCCGCTATACGGTACAGCCACGTATAAAACGCACTGTCACCACGAAACTGCTCCAATGCCCGAAAGGCTTTGATAAACGCCTCCTGAGTGACGTCCTCTGCCTCTCCCGGGTCTGACACGTACCGGCTGACCAACGCTGCAATCCGTCCCTGATATTTCAATACCAGCAGGTCGAACGCTCTCAGGTCGCCGCGCTGCGCCCTCTGAACCAGTTGCTTATCTGTGTCAGAGGCTGTCACAACCGCGCCTTTGTTTTACCCGACATACCGGGATGCCCACCCTACCGGACACCCATTGGCCTGTATGAACACAGCGCAGGCAAAAAGTTCCCGATACATTACACTTATCTCTTCATTACTATACCGCACCTGCACCGAACCAACGGCCGATGAAATATGCCTACTATTTCCCGATTTGACGTGCTCATTATCGGCAGCGGTGCCGCTGGGATGAGTCTTGCTCTGCAATTGCCGCCGCAACTAAAGGTAGCCGTCCTGTCGAAAACCCAACTGGGCTCGGGCTCTACGCTTTGGGCCCAGGGGGGCATGGCAGCGGTGCTGCATGATCGGGACTCGGTGCAGGCGCATGTTACAGATACGTTGGCCGCGGGCGCCGGCCTGTGTCACGAACCCGCGGTGCAGTTTACGGTTGGCCGCAGTCGACAGATGGTCGATTGGCTGGTGTCTCAGGGCATGCACTTCGATCTGCGCGAGGACCAACAAGACGCCGAATTCCGCGAGTTTCATCTGACGACTGAAGGTGGGCACAGCCACCGCCGAGTCATTCACGCCGCTGACCAGACCGGACGCGCGTTATCGGAGGTGCTGGCCAGCCGCGTGGCAGAGGCCTCTAACATCACTTTGCTGACGGATCGCTGTCTGGTTGACGTCATCAAAACAGGTTCAAGAGTCTGTGGCGCCTATCTGTTGAGCACGGAGCACAATCGGGTCGATACCGTGAGCGCAGATGCGGTGGTGCTGGCGACAGGGGGTGCCAGCAAGGCATACCGATACACGACCAACCCCGACGGCGCTAGCGGAGACGGTATCGCGGTAGCGTGGCGAGCGGGCTGCAGGGTCGCCAACCTCGAATTTAATCAATTTCACCCCACCTGCCTTTATCACCCTGACAGCAAATCATTTTTGATGACCGAGGCGCTGCGGGGTGAGGGGGCGACCCTCCACTTACCCGGCGGTGAGCGCTTCATGTCCCGCTTCGACGACCGCGAGGAATTGGCGCCCCGGGACATCGTCGCGCGAGCGATCGATTACGAAATGAAGCGTCTCGGTGCCGACTGTGTCTTCCTCGATATCAGCAAGCGGTCGCCAGAGTTCATCACCCACCACTTTCCGCAGGCCTACAAACGCTGTCTGGCACTGGGCATGGATATCACTCGTGATCGCATCCCGGTTGTCCCCGCCGCCCATTACACCTGCGGCGGTGTGGTAGTGAATCAATTTGGCGCCAGCGACGTGCCCGGGCTTTACGTGGTCGGAGAGTCGGCCTGCACTGGCCTGCACGGCGCCAACCGAATGGCCAGTAATTCATTACTCGAATGTTTCGTTTATGCGCAGTCGGCCGCCGAGCACATTGCGGACTCCATCACCCCCCTAAGCACAGTGCCCGAGGCATGGGACGACAGTCGCGTCAGAGACTCTGATGAGGAAGTCGTGATTCAGCACAACTGGCAAGAGCTGCGGAGATTGATGTGGGACTATGTAGGGATCGTGCGCACATCCAGACGACTGCACAATGCCGCTGAGCGGATCGCTCTGCTGGATAGAGAGGTCTCTGGCTATTACGGGCGCTTTCAGATCACTCGACCGCTCCTAGAGATGCGGAACCTGGCAAGGATTGCGCAGCTGATGGTCCAGTGCGCCGCGGGACGAAAAGAGAGTCGGGGCTTACATTACAACTCAGACTATCCTGATTCCGCGGCAAAGGCCTCTGATTCCATCCTGATCCCGCCTCATTTTGATCCTGCGTCGGCGCTGAGCGGACCGACCGATACGCTGCCCGCGTATTCGGACTGAGCGCCGTTACAATGGAATGCGGTGGAAACGTCTGATGCTGTCAACGATGTCGAGGAATCGAACATTGGTGATGTCCGCCCGCCCCATAATCCACTCCAGAAGATCCTGATCATCCTGAAAGAGCAGTTCGCGATAGTCAGCCCTAAGGTCGTCACTTAAATCGCTGAAGGCCTCCGCTACAAATGGGGATAACAACAGATCAAGCTCCAGCAGCCCGCGGCGGCTGGCCCACTTTGCCCTATTCCACTCTTCTCGTTGATCCATCAGACACCGGCGGCCTCTCGCACTAAACGTTGTAGTATAGGCCTTTCTCATTTTGCGGTGCCTAACGTGACCGATTCGACTCTACCCCAATCTGGTACCCCCGCCGATCAGGCCGATACCGTCATGCGGCTGCAAGGCAAAGCGGCTGGCGACTTCCTCCATGGGCAAACTACGGCCGATTTCAAAGCCTGTGCCCCCGGAGACATACGCTATGCTGCGTTTTGCAATCCCAAAGGGCGCGTATTAGCCGATATTTTAGCCGTCGTGGTCAGCGATACAGAAGTCCTGCTCAGAGGACGGCAGCCTGTCATGCTCAAGCTGGCGGAACATCTCACGCCCTACCTTGCCTTTTCCCGATGCGAGCTGTCGCCCACTGACTGGCTCGTTGAGCGCACCCCGGGCATCCAAGCCGAACCTCACGCAACACTAGAATATGACGCAAAAAATTTAACGGCCGTGACGATTCCCGTCGAGGCCGGATATCAGGAACAATGGCGGCCACCCCGCTCGAGGGAAGACCACGAACCCTCGGCTCAAAGTTGGCCTGACATACTGGGCAACCGAGCGAGAATTGAACTACAAACCGTGGGTCAATACTTACCACAAGATCTTAATTACGACCTTAACGGGACAGTCAGCTTCAGCAAAGGGTGCTATACCGGCCAGGAAATTATCGCTCGGCTACACTATCGGGGCACGCCGAAACGCCGACTGCACCGCGCACAAGTGGCCGCTCCCGTCGCATCGGGCGACGCACTGATCGACGCAGAGAACCGGCCTGTCGGTAGCATCGTCAACCATTGCCAGCACAGTGAACACACCGAATTGCTCCTTGAACTCGTCCCCGCGGCGGTAGCAGGCAGGGTTACCCTGCGGGCGGGAGGCGAAGCGCTGACCCATATTTCGCCCTGTCACGAGGACAATGACCAATCTACCGGCTCACGTTGATTCGCGATCAAGAAGGCGTTGGCCCGACTAAAGTGTCGACAACCTAGAAAGCCGCGATGGGCTGACAGCGGCGAAGGATGCGGAGCAACCAAAACACAGTGGCGATCACGATCAATGCCCGCCCCCTTTCGCTGCGCATGGGCACCCCACAACATAAATACCAGCGGCGCCTGACTCTCGTTCAGTTGAGCAATCACCGCATCTGTGAATTGCTCCCAACCCTTACCTTGATGGGACCCTGCGAGACCTCGCTCAACCGACAGCACGCTATTGAGCAGCAGCACACCTCGCTCGGCCCACACAGACAGATCACCATGGGCTGGCTGGACCAGCCCCTCATCCTCATGCAGCTCCCGGAAAATATTCCGTAACGACGGCGGGATCTTCTGCTCCCCCTTGACGGAAAAACTGAGGCCATGAGCCTGGCCCGGACCGTGATAGGGATCCTGACCCAAAATCACGACTTTGACCGCAGACGGAGGGGTGGCCTCGAGGGCTGCGAAAAAGTCTGTGCCCGCCGGATAAATGACCTTGCCCGCAGCTTTCTCGGCGCGTAAAAACCCGCCCAACTGCCTCATGTACTCCTGCTCGAATTCTTGCTCAAGCAGTGCCAGCCACTCCTGCCTTAATCGTACTGCGATGGTCATACGCTTATCATCCAGCCCGCCACTAGCGCTTCCGAATGCGCGCCAATCCCTGACCCGACACCAGCAGCACGCCAACCCAAACCAACGCGAAAGAAATAACGGTGACCGTGTCAATAGATTCGCCCAGCACCGTTTGCGCTACCAAGAGCTGCAGTGACGGTCCGAGATAAGAGATCAAGCCAACGATATTCAGCGGTAACAGCCGCGACGCCGCAATATAGGTCAGCAGGGGCGTCGCGGTATAGACACCCGCGAGCAACAGGAATACATCGACCTTTAAGCCGTGCTGACCCATCCCAGCACCGCCCGTCATCCACAACCATGTCAAGGCAAAGGGCGCCATGCAGAGCGTTTCAATAAACAATCCCTGCATGGTGTCGGCTTCAATCTTTTTACGAATCGCGGCGTACAGGGGGAAGCTAGTGCCCACGACCAGACTGATCCAAGGCAGGCTGCCGAAGGACACCAGCTGGAGCGCTACCGCCATTACCGCTAACACAATCGCGATTCGCTGAGCCGGACCCAGCGTCTCATGAAACACCACCTTGCCTACCACGATAGTGAGAAGCGGCACCATGAAATAGCCCAGACTCGCCTCCGTGGCGCGTCCGGAGAAAACCGCATAGACGAACACACCCCAGTTGAGGCTCAAGAGAATGGTGCCCGCAGCACTCCAGAGCAGTGTTTTTGGCACTCGCACCAAAGCCCAGGTTGCGCGGAATCGCCCCGCCCACAGCAATACCAGTGCTGCCACCGGCAAACTCCAGATTGCCCGGTGGGCCACCACATCCGCTGGGCTGACGGGCGCTGTTTCAACCCAGTACAGGGCAGATACACCCCAAATAATATTGGCGATAACCCCGAGTGCCAATCCGGTTCTCAGCTGTTGTGCTGTGTACTGCAATGTTTACTCCTCTGAGGCAGATCGTGGAGAGCCATCATCTGACTGACCGCAGCGCGAGATTACACTAAGGGAGAGCAGAAAATGGCCTTCTAATACGATGCGCTTTTCAGAGTGACGCCGGGAGTGATACTTTGCCCGATCAATCGGATGCACCGGCTTTGCTATGTGTCGTCGCGGCAATCACTCTTTGGCCAGAGCGATACTCTATATCGGGCTGTCGTTGGCCCCAACGGCCGCGCCAGCCGGCGACCCGCGAACACCTCTCGGGCCACATACCGCCAACTGGCAGCTAGCCATCGGTCAACTGGAAGTCCCTGTGAAACGAATAGAGGATGGCCAACTCCGGCACTTCACGGAACATTGTTCGGCGGTGGCCATCACTCCCGGCCCGCTGCCTATTTTTGTCAGCGCGTGGCACTGCTTCGACGGTTATCGATCGACCCTTGACCCGCTGCAACTCGTCTTACCCCGAGAAGAGGAGCCCTTGATGCTGACACTCATCGAGAGCGGCGGCTCTATGCTGGAGGATTGGGCCCTACTGCGCGCGCAGCGTCCTATTTTCACCGCAGGCTGGATTCCCATCTCCCTTACCCGGCCTCGGTCCGGTTCGCGAGTCATCGCGGCCGGCTTCGCCCCCACCGAGCATCTCCATGACTCAGTGACCCACAGACAGCTGGTCGCCGATACGGCCTGCCGTGTGACCGACTCAGAATCCCGCCCGGCGGCGTCAAACTGCGTTGCCAGGCAGGGTGCGTCTGGCGGCGCGATTCTTACTCAAACCGCCAGCGGCAGCGCTCGGCTACTCGGCATCATTTCAGCAGGGGATGGCAACACGGTGAGCTTTTTTTACCCCGCTCAGTCACTGCTTGAGCGAGTCCGACGACTGCGCTGACGCTCAGGGGGTGGGCTACCGATGTGTTGCTCGCCGCGACCGGCCGACAATTCAACCTGTCTTTGCCGCTCTTTAAAACGGGCCAGCTTGTTGGCCGTCAGATCCCCGTAGCACCGAGGGCAAGACACGCCCTTCTCGTAGTGCTCCGAGGTCTTGTCCTGTTCCGTGATCGGATGCCGGCAGGCATAACACTGATCAAAACTCCCCTTCTCAAGGTTGTGGTCAATCGCCACGCGCGAGTCGAAAACAAAGCACTCTCCCTCCCAGCGAGATTCGGGTTGCGGCATCTCTTCGAGATATTTGAGAATCCCACCCTTGAGATGCCAGACCTCATCAAACCCCTGCGAAACAAGGTAAGAAGTCGACTTCTCGCAGCGGATGCCTCCCGTGCAAAACATCGCCACCTTGGTATGCTTTTCGGGCTTCAGATGACGCCGAACCCAGCCTGGAAAATCTCGAAAGCTCTGCGTGCCCGGGTTCACCGCTCCTTTGAAACTGCCAATGGCCACTTCGTAATCGTTTCGGGTATCTATTACCAGACACTCGGGATCATCAATCAGCACATTCCATTGCGCCGGCGTTGCGTAGCGTCCCACGCAGGCGGTCGGATCGATGTCCTCCACCCCCATGGTGACGATCTCTTTCTTCAACTTCACTTTCATACGATGGAAAGGCGCTGCAGCGTGCCGCGATTCCTTCCAGTCAAGATCGGCAAGACGTGGGTCGCGGCGCAACCAGCGAATCACCGAATCAACTCCGGTTTGGCTGCCCGCAATCGTGCCATTGATGCCTTCCCGCGCGAGCAGCAGCGTTCCTTTTACCTCTGCCTGCCGGCACACCTCCAGCAAAGGCGTCTTTAGGTCGGCGTAATCCTCCAACGTCACAAAACGGTACAGCGCCGCCACGACCCGGTCTGCATGCGGCTCTACTCGGGTCATTTCCCGGTACCGCCCCGACAGTCAGGTGAGTCGGGTGCCGCATCAATCTGCGCCCACTCTTCAGGTGTATAAGTGTGGAGCGCCAGGGCGTGCACCGGCCCTGCCAGCCATTCGGCCAGCACGGCATAGACCGATTGGTGTCGTTTGACGCTGCGCTGGCCGATGAACCTCTCGCTAACCAGCGTCACCTTAAAATGCGTCTCGGAATCGACTGGCACATTATGCCGATGGCTCTCATTTTCAACCGACAGCGCCCCGGGCCGAAACGTCTCTTCCAGCGCTGTTGTCATCTCACTCTGTATCGTCATATCAGCAGTCCCGATCTCAAGCATGCTATTTTACGTTGAAATAGCCCAGACATCTCCCGGATACGCACCCGCACATGGACTCCTCTCTGAACACCACCGAACCACTTCCAGCAGCCCCATTCTGGCGACATTTACTGGCGATGCTCTACGACTCGCTACTCATTATTCCGCTTTTTATGGCCGCCGCCGCGCTATGGATAGCGGTCTTTGGCCCGACCAAAACCCTTGACGAACCCGCGGTGCCAGCAGTTCTACAATGGTGCAGCTGGATACTGATCCTGCTCCTATTTTTCGGCATCTTCTGGCGCCGTGCGGGGCAAACACTCGGAATGCAGGCCTGGCGTATCGAGCTGATGAGCACATCGGGCGAGCCGCTCACATGGAAACAAGTGACGATACGCCTATCGGGGGCAATGCTCTCGGCAGTATTTTTCGGTGGCGGCTACCTCTGGCGCTTCGTACCGCCTCACCATCGCTACTGGCACGATCGCCTGTCACAAACCCGTTTAGTATTGGTGCCAAAGTCCGGTTAGCGGGGGTCGCATTACACCGAGATTTCTCATGCGCGACGCCACAGAAGCCAGGCTCCACCCAGCCAGCACATTGCTATGGGAAACAGTGCCGCAACCATCGGATCGTAGCCAAAAATCAGGCTCGCCGGACCAAAAAAATCCTGACTGATCCGGAACACCACCCCCACAATGACACCGACAAAAATTCTGGCTCCCATCGTGCCTTCGCGCAGCGGCCCGAAAATGAAAGACATTGCAACCAGCACCAAACCCAGTGTCGCGAGGGGCTGCAATAACTTCCGCCAAAACGCGAGCTCAATGTCGACAAACACCATGCCCTGTTGCTTTAAATACTGCGCATAAGGCCAGAGCTGCAGCACCGGCAAGGTTTCGGGGTCCACCACGTCGAGCGTCAGCAGCTGCGGCGTAATGGCCGTATCCCACCGCCAGAGCGTTTTTTCTTCGGTGTGAGTAGCGCCTGACTCGAGCCGCGTTAACTTCACCTGCTCCAGCACCCAGTGATCTCCGGCATGGGTCGCCCGCTCTGCCATCAACGTGCTTTGCAGTCGCCGCCCAGCATCGAAGCTCAGTAACGTCACGCCATAGGCTATGCCGCCGCGCTGCACTGCATCGACATGGACGAAGGTGTTTCCGTCCCGGTTCCAAGCACCGAATCGACCCGCTACGGCCGACTCGGACCGCTGCGCCAATGCGCGATGACTCATCGCCAATTGCTCGGTATGAGGAGCGATAAACTCGCCAACCGAAAAACCCAAAGCCGCCACCAAGAGGGCCGGCTTCAACACCATGATCGACAGGCTAAACATGGATACACCCGCCGCGCGCATCACAACCAACTCGCTCGAAGCCGCTAACCGGCCCAGACCAATCAGGGCGCCAATCAGCGCAGCGAAAGGAACGAACTCGTGAACCCGCCTGGGAACCGTATAGCCCACATAGATCAACACATCTGCAAAGCTATAGCCGTCTCTCATATCGTCGGCTTCATCTACGATAGAGGTCAACGCATCGAGGCCTACCAGCAAAAGCAGGACACCCAGCGTCGCCAAAAATACTGATCGACCTATATAGAGATCAAACTTATGCACGGGATGCCGCCTTCCACCGCTTCGTGATTCGCTCCCACTGTAGTAGCGTCAGCGCCAGCACCCCGAAGGCGATATGCACCGCGATCATCACAGTCGGACCTTGCCCTCCCTCAATCGCACTCCGCCCCTGAGTCAAACAGAGAAAGTAGAGCAGCAATACCACCATCGCCGGGCCGACTTTCGCATACCGCCCTCTACGCGCATCGGTTCGACTCATAGCCAGCGCAATCACTGCCACGGCTGGAACCATCATCGGTAACGACAACCGCCACCACAGCGCCCCCCTCAGTCGAGGTTCATCGCTATGCCATAGCTCGGCGGTGGCCAATGACTCCACCTTGCCGGTGCGACGAAGACTATTCTTGGGCTCCGGTATCAGCTCTCCATAAAGGTTGAACGTGATTTCTTCCAGCGCTCGCTCACCCGGCTCTGCGCGATAACGGCTACCGCCCCTGAGTTCCAGGTAACGCCGTCCGCTCGCTTCTTCGAAAACAATTTCACCTTCCTCAGCGAAGGTCGCAGTGTAGAAGTCGTCCATTGAACCCGGCTCACGCTCAAACACGAAGATGTTGTGCATTAGGCCGTCGTCGTCAATGCGCTCCGCGTAAGTAACGTAATCGCCCCGCCGCTGCTTTCTAAACCGCCCTTCATTGAGCATGTGAAGGCCCTCTGCCGAACGGGGATTATCGAGCAGCACCTGTGCTCTGGCTGAGCCTTCCGGCGCAACGATCAGCGACAATGTCGCCACGACCACCATGACCACTGCGGCCGGGATCATGACATACAGGGCCAGCTTGCCCGGACCCACACCGCAAGCCCGTAGCACGACCATCTCACTCTCCGCGTAGAGCCGGCCCAGACTTAATAAAATGCCAATAAATAGCCCCAGCGGCAGAATCATTTCGAAGAAGCCGGGCAGCTTGAACAACATAATCGGTAATAAGACATCGCCGGTAAGTGACCCGACCGCCGCCTCGGCGAGATAGCGGATAAAACGACCTGCAAACACAACAAGGAACAGCACAAAACTGACCGCAGCGGCATGCAGTAAAATATCTCGAGTGAGGTACCGAAGGATCCGCATGGCGTCAAATAGTCCGCGACAGTCTCGCAAAGGGTTATTTCGTTAACGGCCACAGCATCATACACTAGCGCCCTTCTTATCAGCTGAACCCATTTCGGAACGCTCTATGACACTACTTAGCATTNCCGCGAAGACCGCAAACTCCCCAAGCGAGATCAAAACTCAAGCGTTGGTGGTGCTCACGCCGGAACGGAAAACGCTCTCACCCTATCTAAAGGTGCTGGACACCCTTCTCGGGGGCACTGTGTCCCGATCGATAAAGCAAGGTGACTTTTCCGGATCGGAGGGCAGCCACATGTGGCTACCCGGCGCAGGGGGGATACAGCGAGTACTGCTCATCGGATGCGGTGACCCAGCGAAGCAAACCACTGCGCTCGCTAAAAAAGTCGGGGAGTCGATTGCGCGAACACTTGTGAGCAGTCCAGCTGCCGATGCGNTGATTGTGATGGAGGGCCTGACCACAAAGCTGATCATGCCGGCCATACTGATGGAGCAAATGAGTCTTCAGCTAACCTTGGCGCACTATCAATACGGTCAAACCTTAAACAAACGCCGCAAGCCCCCACGAACGCTAAAGCGGGTCGCAATAGCGGCGGGAACGCTCTGTACTGCCGCCAGTGCGCGACGCGCTATTCAAGCGGGCGTTGCCACCGGACAGGGNGCGAACCTGACACGAGAGTTGGTGAATCTGCCGGGCAATATCTGNACCCCCAAATACCTGGCCAGCGAGGCAAGACGCCTCGCACGATCGGATAAAAANCTCAGNGTGTCAGTGCTGGACGAGCGCAAGATGGCTGAGCTCGGCATGCANTCCCTGCTGTCCGTTGGCAACGGCTCCGAACAGCCCTCGCAGCTCATCGTCATCAAATATCAAGGTGCAGCCGCCAAAGCACGNCCCTACTGCTTGGTGGGTAAAGGCATCACCTTCGATACCGGGGGCATCAGTTTGAAGCCCGGTGGAAAAATGGATGAAATGAAGTTCGATATGGGAGGAGCCGGCTCGGTTTTTGGCGCCCTGAAAGCCGCCTCGCTCATGAAATTACCGATTAATATCGTTGGCGTCATCGCAGCAGCCGAGAACATGCCCAGTGGGCGCGCTACCAAACCGGGTGACGTTGTCACCAGCATGTCAGGNAAAACGATTGAAGTGTTAAATACCGATGCAGAAGGACGTCTTGTGCTGTGCGACGCCCTTACCTATGTCGAACGCTTTTCGCCCATCGAAGTCATCGATATCGCAACCCTCACCGGCGCCATCATTGTTGCGCTTGGGCAGGAGGCCACAGGCGTGTTCTCCAATGATGACGACCTTGCGACCCGTCTNCTGGCTGCTGGCGACCGGAGCCACGATCGCGGCTGGCGCTTCCCGATCTGGGAGGAATATCATCGCCAGCTTGATAGCCCCTTTGCCGATCTTGCCAATATTGGAACGGGCGGAGCCGGCAGCATTACTGCAGCCTGCTTTCTTTCGCAGTTTGCCCAGGACTACAAGTGGGCTCACCTCGATATTGCAGGCACGGCCTTCAGGAGCGCTCCGAAAGGCGCCACCGGCAGGCCGGTGCCGCTTCTGGTCCAATACCTGCGCGATCGCGCAGGCGTCTTATGACCCAAATTGATTTTTATCTGCTGCCGCACGATGGCAGTTTGACTGTCCAGATGGCGGTAGGTCGTATCGCCGAAAAAGCCCTGTCGCGAGGCCACCAAATCTTTGTTCAAGTCCAAGACGAACAACGCGGCCGATTACTGCAGGAAAGTCTTTGGACTTTTCGCGCTAACAGCTTCTTGCCTCATGCCATCATGGGGTCAGAGGACGGCGAACCACTCGTAATTGGCTGGGAGGAACCGCCGCCGGACCAGCAAGACGTGCTCATTAATACTGCTGGNAAGGTGCCCGGTGATTTTGCGCGTTTTGGGCGATTAGCCGAGATCGTCGCCGCTGATGACGCTACACTAGCGGCGTCTCGCGATGCTTGGCGTTTTTATCGGGACCGAGGCTACCCCCTCGCCAAACACGATCTTTAATAGATCACGACACGTACCCAAGAGCAGCCACGACCGTGACAATGGATAAAAATTTCTCGCCCGCCGATATCGAGACGCGCTGGTATGAGCGCTGGGAGTCGCAAGGCTACTTTGCGCCNTCAGGTCAGGGACCNGCTTATTGCATCCCCATTCCTCCCCCCAATGTCACGGGCACTTTGCATATGGGGCACGGCTTCCAGCAGGCGATTATGGATGCTCTTATTCGCTACCAGCGGATGCGAGGTCAGAACACGCTGTGGCAGGTGGGTACCGACCACGCCGGAATCGCCACTCAAATGGTGGTCGAACGACAGCTTGAGGCAGAAGGCACCTCGCGAGAAGCGCTGGGTAGAGAAGCCTTCATTGATCGCGTGTGGGATTGGAAGGCGGAATCCGGCGGCGCCATTACCCAGCAGCTACGGCGTCTCGGCACTTCGCCGGACTGGACCCGAGAACGGTTTACGATGGACCCCGGCTTATCGAAAGCCGTGCAGCACGTCTTTATCACGCTGCACGAACAGAACCTGATTTACCGAGGCTATCGCTTGGTCAATTGGGATCCTCAACTCCTAACAGCGATATCGGATCTTGAGGTCGTGCAGGAAGAGGAAGCCGGCTCGCTCTGGCACCTACGTTACCCGCTAAGCAACGGCGAGGGGCACCTCGTCGTGGCGACAACGCGCCCTGAAACCATGCTGGGAGACACCGCGGTGGCCGTACATCCGGAGGACGAGCGGTATCGACATCTCATTGGGCAAACGATTGAACTCCCGCTGACAGATCGCGCCATCCCCATCATCGCTGACGATTACGTCGACCCGGAGTTCGGCTCAGGCTGCGTCAAAATCACCCCTGCCCATGACTTTAACGACTACGCCATGGGCGAGCGTCATGAACTGCCCAAGATCAATATTCTCACCGCCGAGGCCAAAATCAACGATGAGGCGCCACAACGTTTCCGCGGCATGGATCGCTATGACGCAAGAGAGCTGATTATCAATGAGCTTGAACAGCTAGGGTTATTGGAAAAAATTGAAGCACATACCCTGAAAGTGCCGCGAGGTGACCGCTCGGGTGCCGTGATTGAACCCTGGCTGACGCCGCAATGGTATGTCGACGCTAAAAAGCTTGCTGGACCGGCGATCNGGGCGGTGGAGACTGGAGCGATACAGTTCGTGCCTAAGCAGTGGGAGAACACCTACTTCGCCTGGATGAGAGACATTCAGGATTGGTGCATCAGCCGTCAGCTTTGGTGGGGGCACCGTATCCCGGCATGGTACGACGACGCGGGAAAGGTCTACGTTGGCGAATCGGAAACACAGGTTCGCAAAGCAAACGACATCCCGGACTCAGTGTCGCTGCGACAGGATNATGATGTACTGGACACTTGGTTCTC
Source organism: Halieaceae bacterium (assembly GCA_002683395.1). Lineage (GTDB taxonomy): Bacteria > Pseudomonadota > Gammaproteobacteria > Pseudomonadales > Halieaceae > Luminiphilus. Next base: position 25,369 of record NYTG01000028.1, read on the forward strand.
GTCCGCTCTGTGGACGTTTTCTACTCTGGGCTGGCCTGAAAAACATCCGGACCTTGAAACCTTTCATCCCGCCTCAGTACTCGTCACGGGCTTTGACATTATCTTCTTCTGGGTCGCCCGCATGATCATGATGTCCATGAAGTTCATGGACGAGGTGCCATTCCACACGGTTTACGTTCACGGTTTAGTGCGTGACGGCGAAGGCCAAAAAATGTCGAAATCGAAGGGGAACGTGCTGGACCCCATCGATTTGATTGATGGCATCGAACTTGAGACGTTAATTGCTAAACGGACCAGCAACCTGATGCAGCCGCAGCTCGCGGCCAAAATCGAAAAGGCTACTCGTAAACAGTTCCCGGACGGCATTACCGGGTATGGCACCGACGCATTGCGCTACACCTTTTACTCGCTCGCCTCCACCGGCCGGGATATCAAATTTGATATTGGTCGCATGGAGGGCTACCGGAATTTCTGCAATAAGATCTGGAATGCATCACGGTATGTCCTGAGCCATGCCGAGGGCCACGATCTCGGCAAAGGCAATGCACCGTTGTCACTTGCAGATCGCTGGATCCGCAGTCGGCTAGAGGCCACCCTGCACGCCGTCGAAGCCGCCTATGACAGCTACCGNTTTGATCTGGCGTCACAGGCGCTATATGACTTCGTCTGGAATGAATTCTGCGATTGGTACCTCGAGCTGTCTAAGCCTGTGTTATGGGACGAGAATGCGGNGGGAGCTGACCAACTGTCGACACGCCGAACCCTCATTGTGGTGCTGGAGCAATCGTTGCGAATGCTGCACCCCTTCATGCCCTTCCTCACTGAAGAAATATGGCAAACCGTCAGCCCGCTGGTGGGCCGGCACGAGGACAGCATTATGCTGGCGCCCTGGCCTGATCGCGAGCCAGCACTCGTAGATGAAGAGTCTGAAAATGAAATCGAATGGCTGAAACAAATCATCGTGGGTATTCGAACCATCCGATCCGAGTCTAATATTCCGCCTGCCACCGAGTTACCGGTGTTTATAGGCAATGCTGCTAATCTGGATCGCGAGCGCTTCAAACGTAACGAAGCCTATCTAGGCAGACTGGCAAAAGTCAGCGCCATCACGATCCTGACGGGAGACGAACAACCGCCCGTCAGCCTGATGGCACTGTGCGGCGATCTTGAGATAAGAGTTCCTATGGCGGGCGTAATCGATATCGAAGCCGAGCTTGCGCGTCTCGACAAAGAAATAACGCGGCAGGAGCAGGACATAGCGAAGCTCGATAGCAAACTGGGCAANGCCGCCTTTACCGAGCGGGCCCCGGCAGACATCGTCGCNGCAGANCTGCAAAAAAGAGAGCAGGCAGAGNCTGCGCTGGCCACACTGACTCTGCAGCGCTCGCAAATTGAGGAGTTGCGTTCTGAGTGAAGCCCTGATAGTAGTACATCGATAATAATTCGAGCGTGGTGGAGCTAGCCATGTCAGATCGCCAGACCGGAACCGTAAAGTGGTTCAACAATGCCAAGGGCTTTGGTTTTATCACGATGGCCGATAGGCCCGACGATATTTTCGTCCACTTCAGGGCAATTCAAGGCGATGGATATCGCAGCCTGAATGAGGGAGAGGAAGTCGAGTTCAACTTGGTGGAGGGCCCAAAAGGCCTGCAGGCAGAAGAAGTCACTAAACGCTAATACCCTCAGCATGGCAGGTTTGCTAAGCTCGCGCTCCCATTGAATGCGTGATGTCTTATGCCCTCGTCAAAGTCCCCGAAGAACACCGGCAAGCACTCGAACAGCAAAGCCTCGAAGATGAACTCAGATAGTAAGCTGCGCCGCTTTCGTGGCGTCGTCATGCCCTATGCCGGTCATAGCAGTATCCGCGCCGTCAAACGGGCGGGACACGAGCCGAGCATTCACGGAACGAAACTCTGGAAATCTAGCTGCCTGATCATTGATTATTTGAAGAAGAACCCACCCAAGCGGCGAAAAAGAGTCCTCGACGCAGGTTGCGGCTGGGGTATTACCGGCATCTGGTGCGCGAAGCACTGGGATTCAAAAGTCATCTCGATGGATGCAGATGCCGCCGTTTTTCCCTACCTCGATGCCGTAGCGGAACTCAATGGCGTCTCGACGAAAAGCTGGGTACAACGCTTTGAAAAAGTGCGAAAAAAAGATCTGGAGAAGGTCGATATTCTCTTTGGTGGGGATATCTGCTTTTGGGACGAACTGGTCAAGCCAGTAGGAAAAATGATCGACCGAGCTATCGATGCGGGTGTCGGAACCATCGTGATTGGTGATCCGGAGCGACCCACGTTCCACGAAATGGCTGAGCGNACTATCGCAAAGCATGGTGGCGAGGTGCTCGACTGGCGCTTGACCGGCGCTGTAAAGGCAACCGGGGCGCTGCTGGTCATTCACAACGACTGATCAATCGACAAAGACGAGATCCAGCTCCACGGTGCTGCTCACTATCTCGGTACAGGACACAAACGCAGGCCTGAACACCATATTGCGCATTGCCCGCCGGACCGCACCCGGCGGGCTGGCGCCGTCGGCGGCATGAGGTANCGAGAATTCCAGATCTGTCGGACGACCNCGGTCAGTCACGCTCAGATTCACGACAAGGGGCACCGGTGNTGTCTGGAACGCCAGCTCGAAGGCCAGCGAAGGGTACTCTGGTAAGGGGCCCGCCCTCGCAAACCGCTCAGGCGCCAANTGACAAGCCTGGCGATACAGNANAGTTGCCGCGTCGCGCTTGCGATAAAACCAATTCCANTCGGCCAACGCCGACAACGCGTCGTGACTGTCAGGAGACACCGTGACCAGTCGCTGAAAGCTTTCTTCGCCCTTACCAAATAACCTTCTTTGCAGTGCATCCAGCCGTGGCTCGCGATCAAGGGACTGCCAGTCGGGATCCGAAAAGGTGCGCTCAAAGCGCGGATCATCGACAAACGCCTCAAGCTTGTACTCGAGCAGGTAGTAAAACCGACCGAGGCTAAACGTGAACGGCTGGCACCACCGGACGCTNACTGACGGGTCGGCGCACACCCCCTCGGCCATCGATTCGAACCGCTCATGCAGCCTCANNAGCTCCCGACTGCGCCCCTCCCAAGACNCGNCCATCAAGGCATCTAGTGACGCCTCGAAAAATTCGATGGCCGCTTGAAGCTCACCCTCCTCAAAAGGTGGCAACCCCGATCCCAGCAGCCGGAATTGATAGGCCGCCCGCGCCTCAAAGCCCTCCCTGTCTCCTGATAAAAGGTAGAGATCCAACAGGCCCCGAAGTATGGGTAATTGCTGATCGCCATAGAGCCCGTCGTTGACTCTAGCGTTGTGCAAGGCTCGGTCATACAACCCNGCGGCTAACCCAAACTCCCCCGCCTCGGATGCCAGCTGAGCCACCTGCATCATCTGAGCCGCCAAGCCCGGATGATAAGGTCCCAGCGTCTGTTCCATTTCCAGCAACTTTTTTTCGGCAGCGCCCACAGTCACTAACTGAGGCACGTCAGTGCCACCTGCAGTATCAGGCAAACGCACCGTGTCGCGGAACTGAACGGGTATGCCAAATGGCACAGGGGTGCTCGCCTGAGCGCAACACGCGTAGCAATAGACAAGAACAAACAGAAGCTTCAAGGGATACCCGCTAGACAACGCGTTGGGAGGATTTACGAATATAACGCAAAAAAAAGCCCGCCTCGGAGAGGCGGGCAGAGGCTGTATCGGACTCTGGGTTGNATTAGGCCTAAAGGGGTAGACCCAACNNCCTANATTCAGAACCTGACGTNATGATGCGTTANNGGTATCATTACTCCTAATGTATTTTTTTAATTGGACACAGTCCCCTGCGTTATAAGGCCTGCACGTGAACCTAACCCGNCTCGCAAGAATTGATCTTAACCTACTGGTAGCACTGCATATTTTGCTTGAGGAAGGCAGCGTATCGAGAGCCGCCGATAGGCTCTCCATTACCCAGCCAGCGATGTCCAAGACACTGGGNAGACTTCGCGACACCTTTGACGACCCCTTGTTTGTCCGCAGTAAGCGCGGCATACAGCCTACTCCGCGGGCATTGAGCCTTGCTGGAGAACTGAAAAGTGTGCTGGNACAGGTAGATGNTCTGCTAGACGCCGGGGAGTTTACGCCGGCGGCCTATCGGGGAGAAATATCCCTCGCCATTTCCGAGTACGTTGGCTTCACCTTACTCCCTCCACTATCCGCGCGGCTGCAATCCCATGCACCCCGGCTGCGGCTGCGGACCATCACTCGAGCCGAGAGACAGCTAGACCAACTTGCGAACGGCGAGCTGGATTTTGCGATTCAGATCCAACGCGAAGAATACCCACCCGAATATTCGGTCTCGCCCCTCGCCGACTCGCCGCTCGCCATCTTTGTGCGGCAGGATCACCCTCTCGTCGCGCAGACGCTGACCCGCGAGCTGATTAGACAGTACCCGCAGGTGGCGCTTTATGTCGCGGATAGAGAGGAATTGATCGGGGGACAGGTGCTAGCACGCGGACTCTTTGAAAGCGACAGAGGCATTCTCGAAACGTCACATCTTTTAACAGCCTTCGAAATCCTTAGAGAAACTGATTACCTATTGATTTGTCCTGCCTACCTTGCACGCAATGAAGGGGCGACCCGCGATATCGTTGCGCTCACATTGCCGGTCGACATGACTTTCAGCGTGCAATATTCCCTGATCGCCCATCGGAGAACCGAGCACTCACCGATGCATCAGTGGTTGTGGCAGGAAATTATCGATACCGTACAATCCATGCGCTTCAGAGTAGTCCACCGCGGATAAACGTCACCGCACTGACTCCCCGAGCGGCATTTGTGCCATACTTCGCGCNCCAGCGTTGCCACGTTCCCATGAACCAGAAAAGCCGCCGTCCAATTCCCCGCTTCAACACGCCGATCGTTGAGACACACTGCCATCTAGATTATCTAGAACAGCACGATCTCGCTTCGGTGCTAGCGGCGGCAGAGGCCGCTGGAGTTGAGCGCATCATCACCATTGCGGTGTCCGCTGATAATCTCGATGTCGTGCGAGAGCTCGCCGCGGGTCATCCCCAGATCTGGTGCACTCAGGGCATCCATCCGCACGAAGCGGACAGCTGGAGTACCGCCGTCGCCGAGAGGATAAAAGAAGGCTCTGGTGACGACCGCGTTGTCGCCATCGGTGAGATCGGGCTCGACTACTATTACCAGCATGCCGATCAGCGCGCTCAGGCCGAAGCGTTTGACGCGCAGCTCAGCCTGGCGAGCGAACTCTCCCTTCCCGTGGTGATCCACACNCGAGAGGCAGATGATGACACCCGGGCCATTTTGGCCAACCACAGCAACACCCTGCGCGGTAACGGGGTCATTCACAGCTTTACTAGCTCCATTTCTCTTGCCGAATACTGCTTAGAAGAGGGCTTTCTACTGGGGTTCAACGGCATCACGACTTTTCGCAATGCCGATAATGTCAGGGCGGTCGTCGAGGCCACACCCATTGAACACATTCTGCTCGAAACCGACGCCCCCTATCTCACCCCAGTACCCTATCGAGGGCGACCCAATGCTCCCTGCTATCTGCCATTTATTGCCGAGACCCTCGCAGAGATCAAGACGCTGCCAGTGGAAGCACTTCTCGGGCAAATCCGCGATAACAGTTATCGACTGTTTTTTTAAGCGATGACCGACCTCTTTTTACCTGGCCAAAGATGGGTCAGCCACGCCGATAGCACATTAGGGCTGGGGATCGTGACTCAGGTAGATGAGCGGCGGGTCACGCTGCACTTTCCGGCGGTAGAGGAGGAACGGGTGTACGCGACGGATCGCGCACCGCTTACGCGGCTACAGCTCAAACCAGGCGATCAACTGACCACATTGAACGGTGACATCCTGACGGTGATCGCCGCGCAAGAAAGCGGTGGCGTTACCACCTATGAGGCAGAAGATGCGGAAGGCGAAGTCTACCCCGTGGCGGAAACTGAGCTCGACGCCCATATTGAGCTCAGCACGCCAATAGAGCGACTGCTGAACAACCAGCTTGGCAAGCCGCGCGACTTCGGGCTTCGTCATACGACCCTGGAGCATACGGCCTCCGGTGAGGGCTTTGGCCTCCGAGGACTGCTTGGACCGCGCACCGCTCTGCTCTCCCATCAACTTTACGTGGCTGCCAGTGTAGGCAGTCGGTTTGCGCCACGCGTGCTGCTGGCCGACGAAGTGGGGCTCGGCAAGACGATTGAAGCAGGGCTTATTCTGAATCAACAACTGCATCGACAAAGAGCACAGAAGGTGCTGGTTTTGGTGCCTGAGACGCTGACACACCAATGGTTGGTTGAGATGCAAAGAAGATTTCATCTTGCTTTCTCGCTGTTGAATGCTGGCCGACTCGAAGATGGCGATGCCGAAACCGAATTTGCTGAGAACCCTCTCATCATTGCCCCCGTAAGCTTGCTTGAAACTGACCCGCTGCTACAGGAGGTCGTCTGCGGCATACAGTGGGATATGGTGGTCATTGATGAAGCTCATCACTTGACCGGCATTGGCCAACCGCGAACAGGATTTGGGCAATTCATCCACGACCTCGCGGCCCGAACGCGGGGGCTACTGCTGCTAACCGCCACCCCCGAACAAGCCGGTTTGCGCAGTCACTTCGATCGCCTACAGCTGATTGACCCCGCCCGCTTTAGCGACTTCGACACATTTCAGGCGGAGCACACCCAGTTTGCGCAATGGCGGCATGTGATTGAGCAACTCGAGCAGGGGCAGCCCGTTACGCTGCCACCAGGCATCGACGCCACCGCCGCGGTCGAAGTGCAAATTCAGCAGATGCTCGATCGATATGGCACCGGTCGAATTCTGTATCGCAATACAAGACGCGGCATCCCGGGCTTCCCCCAACGCCAACACCAACACTACAGCCTGAATCCGCCTGAGCTCTATCATGAGGACTCCGCGGTCTTGCACCCCGAGCGGTTGCACCCGGAAGCACTGTGGATTGAACAAGATCCGCGAGTCCAATGGCTCCAGAATGAGTTAAAACAGCTCCGGCCCAGCAAGGTGCTGGTGATCTGTGCCCATAGGTCCACCGCCATTGCGCTGGAACATTTCCTGCACCTTAAGGGGGGCGTTCGCTGCGCGGCATTTCACGAGGATCTCAGCCTCATAGAGCGGGATCGTGCCGCCGCCTATTTTGCCGAGGAGAACGGCGGCGCGCAGGCGTTAATCTGCTCAGAAATAGGTAGCGAAGGTCGAAACTTTCAGTTTGCGCAGCACCTTATCTGCTTCGATTTGCCAACCCACCCCGATCTGCTCGAGCAACGCATCGGCCGACTCGACCGCATTGGCCAAGGCAACGATATTCATATACACGTGCCCTACCTCGCGGGCACCGCGCAGGAGGCGCTGTATCGGTGGCTCGATGAGGGTTTGAACGCATTTAACGCCACCTGCTCCGTCGGTCATCAGCTGTTCACGGAGTTCGATGATCAGCTTACCGAGGTGCTGTCAGGCAAAGGAGTACTTCGCCCGCTCCTCGACAGCACGCGCGAGCGTCGTGAGAACCTCCTGCGTGAAAGCGACACGGGGCGTGATCGGCTGTTAGAGCGTCACTCGCATGATGCTAGCGTGGGCGCCGATATTATTGCCTCACTGGAAGCGCGCGAGACGGCGGATACGCTTCATGAGTTTACCGAGCTGTTGTTTGATCGTATGGGTATCGAGCTCGATTATCTGGATGAACAGCTATCACTTGTCAGGCCCACTGAAAACTTGGCTACTGGACAACTTCCCGGGCTGGACGAAGCCGGGATCACCGCGACCTATCATCGACCGACCGCGCTGAAGCGTGACGACGTCACTTTTCTGACCTGGGAGCATCCCATTGTGATGGAGTCGATGGCAGCCCTCATCGGCAGTGACATTGGCAAGGCCAGCATCGGGACATTCAAACATCGTGGCGTGCCTGCGGGAACACTGCTGCTCGAGTCACTGCACCGCGTGGAATGCCTTGCTCCACGCTACCTCGAGGCAGGACAATTTCTTGATCAGCAGCCACTCCGGATGCTCCTCACACAGGCTGGAAAAGAAGTGGGCGACAAGCTTTCATCTGGGTTCTTAGCGGAGGCCCTGCAAAAAGTGCCCAGCGCGACCAGCGCAGCGGCGCTAAACAAATTGCGTCCTGTCTTGGAAAAGCTGCTGCCCGGTCTTGAGCGGCGTGCACAGGAAGCCGTCGAGTACCGCAGCAAAGAAGCCATGACGCTTGCGCTGGCGCATTACGATAATGAATTAAGTCGGCTCCGTTACCTGCAGTCCGTCAACCCCTCAGTTAGAGAAGAGGAGCTATCTGCATTGAGTGAGCAACGCGAGGCGTGCCGTACGGCGCTTGCTCAAACGCAGGCCGTACTAGAGGGTCTCAGGGTCTGTATTGCGGTGTAACGGACTTAGGGGCGATACCAAATCGGCGAGGTATAAGCGCGTTCCTGAATCGTATCGGGCCGGCGAGTATCGAGGGCGTTATCCCCCAGCGCCAGCTTATCGAGCAAGGAATGGCGTGCTGTCGGGATTTGCAGCACGCGAGCATAGTAAAACGCTGACTGATTTCGATTGAACTCAGGGTCCTGCCACACCACCCGCAAACTGGGTCCGCCGATGGTATTGCTCGTCATACCGGTAGCCATATCGACGCTCGAACCCACTGGATCGATTGAGCCGTCCGCTCGCTGACGCTCGGAACCCGCCCAGGCAACGTCAAACACTCGCTCCTCAGGCTCGCCAGAAGCGTTTACCCAACCCTTCACGATCTGCACCCGATCAAGATACGCCCCATTGGGATCCGCCTGGGCCTCGACGACAAGCGTAAAGCGATCATCAGGCGCTGCGCCGACAANTTCCCCACCCATCGGTACCGACTGGGCGTCAATATTGCCTGGGAATGTTGCCACCTCGAGCGCGGTTAACGGCAGGTTGAGCCCGCCATAGGTTCTAACCGCTATCCGCGGCCCGCTGGTCGCATATACCTCGCGGCGACGCATGGCCGCGAGAATAGCCTCTCGGGTGTTTTCGGTGGCCCATACGGCGGCCAGTCCGGAAGCGCTCATCCCCCAGCCAAAGGTACCCCTCGCATCCTGTGACCACCCACCCGATTTTCGCGAAGGGATGGAGTCAGTCGCCATTTTGCCGTGAAAATTATCCTCTTCTGCGGAGGGGAGCGCCGTGTGTGCATCGGTCGAGCCGATCACGCCAAATTGGTAGGGATTGACGCCCATTGTCTCTTGCAACGCCAACCCTGTTTTCAGCGCGCTGCGAACATAGTCCCCCACCTGCGGAATATAATCCGTCCACTCGCGCTGGATGTAATAAGGGTAGGTTTCAAAATCGGCAAAGGCATCGTCAGGCGATAACACCGGGTGAGTCTCCGAATCCCCCTTGATCTGCGTAATCTCGACTACCGGCTCCCAGTAGCGCCGGGTCTCAGCATAGGACTGATTCATCGCCTCGCCGCGAATGTCGCGCACATCAAACATCGAGCCCTTTGAGATATTGGAATTATGGGGAATCGCAATAAAGTTNCCGCCTGTGGCTTCGCTCGNGTCCTCAAGCCAGGCCCACAAATCACTGGGGAAAGAGCTGTCATCGAATCCAAACGGCGCAAAGGACTGAGCCCGCTCAGCATCGATGTCCGTCATCACAATACGGTGCAGGTTGGCGCCCCCCGGTATGAGGGAGTATTCCCAACCAATCAACGCCGTGAACACCCCTGGCTGGTTGTGTTCATCCGCCGCGTCGGTAATCAGCTTCCAGGTATCAATCTCTACCGTAGGCTGCCTNGGGATCAGACCGCTGGTTCGGTCTTCTTCCCAGCCATCCATCGCGGTGACGGCATTCTCCGATGGTTTGGGCAAGATAGAAGTAAATAGCTCTCGGCCCGAGTCACCATCTACCGCATCCCGCAATAAATACTGAACAATGCGAGTCCAGATCCGCTCCTTCCACGTGAGCCCCTCGGTGATCATTGGATTGAGGTAGAGACTGCGAATCACACCGAGATACTCAGCATGGTCAGAGACCACCAAAAAATCGAGCGGCGTACCGATTTGGACTCTCGCCTTGTGCCCGGGATGCACTACCGGTGCGCCCTTGGCATAACGGTAAGCCGTGTCGGGCGTCGCGGTCAGATTGCCATTGGTAAACGCATCGGACGAATAGGTAGAGTGAAGGTGGGTATCACCCCAGAGAAGCTGCTTATCCTCGGCAAGTGCGACCGCAGAGCACCCGAGGCACACCAAGGCAACATGCGCTGCTCGCCAGAAAACATGCCGGGTTTGCCGGACTGAACTTTCCTGACGATGATTTGCGCCCATGTCTGTTCTCCCGCCTATTTCCCCTGCCAATTCGGCTGGCGCTTCTCGAAAAACGCCTTGATCGCCTCCTTGGCATCGTCACTACCAATACACAATGGCTGCAAGGCCGCTTCTTTGGAAATCGCGTCAGAAAGATTATGGGTTGCTGCAAAAGCGAGAGCTTCCTTAGCGTAACGCAATGCCATGGGTGACCGACCGGCCAGTTCCTGAGCGAAGGACATAGCGTGTCCGGCGAAGTCGTCGTCGGGTAGTATCCGATTGGCCAATCCCCACTCTACCGCTTTTTCGGCGCCCAACTTCTCCCCAAAAGCCATCAACTCGTAGGCCCGTTTGGCACCCACGAGACTGGGCAGCAACCAGGTCGCGCCACCATCGGGCACCAAGCCAATGCCCACAAACGGCTGGAACAGGTAGCTGCTTTCAGCCATCACCATGAGATCGCAGGCCATCGCGTACGAATAGGAAATCCCTGCGCAGGGACCGTTGACGGCAGCAATCCAGGGCTTGCGAGCATGATGGATCGCCAGCACTCCAGGCTTGTATTCCGCGTTCAATTGGTCCTCTACGCCCTCGGCGCCATTGGGTGCCGGCTCGGACGTATCAGACAGATCTGCGCCCGCGCCAAAGGCTCTGCCGGCACCCGTGAGCACGACCACCCACACATCGTTGTCTGCATTAACCTCTTGTGCCGCTCGCAAAAATTCACGTCGCAGCGTGCCGTTAAAACTGTTGAGCTTCTCCGGTCGATTAAATGAAACGCGAGCAACNCGCCCCTCACGCTCTATCAANACTGTTTCGTAATCACTCATTACACACTCCCTACGACTTTATTCGTCTACTGTTGCAGCCGCACCCGACCCCAACATCGCCTGTATATCCGCCTCAGCAATCCCCGCAGCCTGCAGCACGGATATCGTGTCTGCCCCCAGAGATCGCGTTGCGTGACGAATCTCGGAAGGCGTGCGGTCAAAACGCGGCGCGGGTGAAGGATGCGTCATACCCTCAACTGAAGTGTAGACCGAACGTTCCGTGTTAGCCGCATACTCGGCCGCTTCAACCATGGTCAGCACCGGCGCAAAACACGCATCGCTGCCTGCCATGACAGCATCCCATTCGTCCCGGGTCTTGGTCTTGAGCACGGCCGCCATTTTTTCTTTGAGGTCCGGCCACTGAGCAACATCGTGCTGGGCTTCGAACTGAGGATCAATGATCTCAGCTCGAGCTAATAATTCGGCATAAAACTGCGGCTCAATAGCGCCAATCGCCACGTACTTGCCATCGGCACACTCATAAGTGTCATAAAAGTGCGCGGCGCCATCAAGCAGGTTCGCCTCTCGCTCCTCGGCATTCCAGGCGCCCAGCTGCTGAAACCCCTGCATCATCCACATCAGCTGCGCTGTGCCATCGACCATGGCGACGTCGACCACCTGTCCCTTTCCGGACCGCACGGCTTCCAGGAGCCCGCCCATAATGCCCGTCACCAACAACATCCCCCCGCCGCCGAAATCACCCACCAGATTCAAGGGCACGACGGGGCGCTCACCGCGACGCCCGATCGCATGCAGCGCGCCGGTAATGGCAATGTAATTGAGGTCGTGGCCAGCAGCCTGCGCGAGCGGCCCCGTTTGCCCCCACCCCGTCATTCGCGCAAATACCAGTTTGGGGTTCCGGGCATGACAGACCTCCGGGCCAAAGCCCAGCTTTTCGCAAACACCTGGCCGATAGGGGTCGATCAACGCATCCGCTTTTTCAATGAGCGCCATCAGCGCCTCTCGACCGGCTTCCTGCTTGAGATTCAAAACCACTGACTTTTTGTTCCGCCCACTGATGGGCTCGGCCAATTTGGGATCTGCTGCACCCGGACGCTCTATCCGAATGACCTCTGCGCCCATATCGGCCAGAATCATGCCTCCCATGGGCGCGGGCCCGATCCCAGCCAATTCAATAATCGTATATCCAGTTAACGATCCCATCGGCGTCAGTTCCTCAGAAGTTACGTTGATTGAAAGGATCGTAATGATCGCCCAGACAATGTCGACCAATGATGAGCTTCATAATCTCTGAGCTCCCGGCATAGATCGTGGCAATCTTGGCGTCGGCAGATTGTCGACTGATCGGATACTCATCCATGAATCCTGCCCCGCCGTGAAGTTGAAGGCCTTCGTCCGCCACACGCTGCTGCAGCTCTGAGGTCTTCAGCTTCGCGGCAGCCGCGTCTTCCGCCGAGAGTGTCCCTGCGTTGAAAGCCACAGCGGCCTGATCCACAAAACACTGCGTAATGTCGAGCTCTGCCCGCAGCTCAGCCATTTTAAACTGCGTGTTTTGCATAGCGGATAAGGGCTTGCCAAACACTTCTCGCTCTCGCACAAATTCAGACGTGAGATCCCAAGACAGCTGCGCTGCCGCAAGATAGCCCATGGCGCCAAGAAGGCGCTCCTCGGCCAAGCCTTCCATCAAATAATAGAAACCCTTATGCGCCTCGCCAAGCACGTTCGCTTTTGGGACCTTCACATCGTTGAAAAAGAGCTCAGCGGTATCCTGGGCTTTCAAACCAAGCTTTTTAAGATTCCGCCCTCTTTCAAAACCATTCCATGCCGCTTCCACCAGAAACAGGGTCATCGCGTGAGGGTTATTCTGGGGATCCGTCTTAGCGGCGACCACCACCAGATCACAGTTAATGCCATTAGAGATATAGGTCTTCTGCCCGCTCAAAATCCAATGGTCGTCTTGCTCCACAGCCTGCGTGCGCATTCCTGCCAAATTGCTCCCCGCATCGGGCTCGGTCATGGCCACCGCCAGGATGATGTCACCGGAAACTGCCCCTGGTATATAACGCTGGATTTGATCCTCTGTGCCAAAACGGGTGATATAAGGGGCCACAATGCGACTATGCAGAGAACCAAACCAGTCGCTGCAACGTGCATAGGCCAACTCTTCAATGATCACCTGCTCCCATCGAATGTCGTAGTCATCCATCCCGCCAAGGCGCTCTTCCGGCCACACCATCAGAAAACCCTGCTCACCCGCTTTTTTGAAGATCTCCCGATCAACCACGCCCTGCTCACGAAACCGCTCCATGTGTGGCACGACCTCCTCAGACAGAAACCGTCGATAGGCCTCCCTGAACATGATTTGCTCTTCCGTAAACTGCCTGATGAGCATGCCGCTCTCCTACACTCGTTTGTTCGGTAATACCGGCTGCTTCGACCGTGGCGCTGGGGCACGACTTGCGGTCAGTCTCAATCTGAGGATGCCGGATCCAAGACTTCCCGCAGCTCTCTCTTGAGGAACTTGCCGTTGGCATTGCGTGGCAACGGCTCCGACAAAAACCAGACGTAGCGAGGAACCTTAAACGCCGCCAGGCGGGAACCCATGTGCTCGCGCAGACCGGGCGCATCCAGCATGGCATCGGGCTTAAGATGGACTGCGACCCCGACTTCTTCGCCCAATCGATCATCGGGCACCGCAAAAGCGACTGTCTCGAGCACTGCGGGATGGGTATAGAGCGCGCCCTCAACTTCTGCACAATAAATGTTCTCACCACCCCGCAGGATCATATCCTTGGCTCGATCGACCAAGTAGAGGAAACCATCCTCATCGAAGAATCCAATATCTCCCGTGTGCAACCAGCCATCGACAATGGTCTCAGCGGTCGCTTCAGGACGATTCAGGTAACCCTTGATCACAGGAGCACCTTTNACCAACAACTCNCCTGCTTCGCCTGCAGGCAGCGTCTCTCCAGCCGCGTTAATGATCTTGCCCTCCAGCGTAGGGACCAACGGCCCGCAGCTCTCAGGCCGCTCCAGAAACAGATCGCCGGTAGTGTAAGTGGTGATTCCACACACCTCGGTCATACCGTAACCCTGCGCCGGCTTCGCCCGCTTTGTGCTCTCTACCACCTTGTCGGGCAAGTCGGGATGCATCGCTGCGCCCCCTCCCCCNAATGAGTTGAGGCTAGATGTGTCGTACTCTGCAAAATCGGGGTGCGCCAAAAGCTCTCGCGTCATCATAGGCACCGCACTCAGCGTATTCACCTGCTCACGCTCGATGAGCTTAAGGGCCTCAGAAGTGTCCCACTTGTACATCAGGATCAGCTTCCCCCCACTAATGGTCGCGCCGTGCATGACGCAGTTGTTGGCGGTCACGTGAAACAGTGGCGTGGCCACCAATGAAGTGGCCGGCGGAGCAGAAACGGGCGCTTCAACCGTATCACCCCGATTCATCGCTTGAGTGGTGCCAAAAATCTGNCCCATGGCGGCCACATTCATGATGTTGTGAACACACCCTCGGTGAGTGAGCTGAGCGCCCTTAGGACGGCCCGTGGTACCCGAGGTGTAAAAAATACAGGCGTCATCGTCTGGGTCGATGGGAGGCATCGGTAGCTCTGCGGCGCCGGTAATAGTATCGGACCATTGTGCGGACGGAACGGCTGGCGCTGCGTCGCGCACCGCCACGACGCTCAGGTCGGGGAAGTCGTCGGCAATCTGCGCGAAAATGGCGAGCCTTTGGTCATCGGCGATCAACAATCTGGGCTCAGAGTCATTGAGGGCGTAGGCCATCTCATCCGCTACCCACCAGGCATTCATCCCCACTACTGCGCCGCCAACGGCAATCACGCCCCAATAGGCAAAGATCCATTCCGGGTAGTTGCGCAGCGCAATGGCGACACGGTCACCGGACCCAATATTTTGGGTCTGCAACCAGGTAGCGAAATTCGCCACGATCTGACCTGCCTCGGCAAAGGTCCAGCGCTCGTCACCATAGACGATGTATTCCTGGTCGCCGTAGCCCTGTCCCAGCATCCATAGGTCACGCATAGATCCAGGAGCATGCTTGTAGGCTTTGAGGGTATGACCATCCTGCTCAATCGTGGTGAGCTCTAGGAAAGCGTCTGGTGCCGTCACCATCTCTACCGCCTGTCGGTAGTGATCGATAACCTGATTGTTCATGCAGAAATGTCCCGTTATTTTTGTCGGTCGATTGATTGAGCGTTGTATTGCAAAGCGCCCGCAAGATACCCTAACCCGAACTGAACGACCAGCTACCACGCCGAGCCTATTGGCAGGTATCATGCCAATACTTCGGGGCAGGTGCCAGCCACGAATTCGCCCCATAACCCATGCACCAGAGGATTGACATGAGCACACAGGACCTTGAACTCACCCGCCTCGAACCTTGGTTTCGCGAACATGTGGCCGACACTGACGGATCGCTAACCGTGGAGAAATTTGCAGGGGGGCAATCTAACCCGACCTTCAAACTCACCGCAGGGGACCGCCACTATGTCCTTCGTCGCAAGCCACCGGGTGAGCTACTCGCGTCCGCACACGCCGTTGATCGNGAGTACCGGGTGCTAGACGCGCTGCGCAGTAGCGATGTACCGGTTCCACAGGCTGTCGCACTGTGCGAAGACGAAGGAGTAATTGGGTCAATGTTTTATGTCATGGAGCACTTAGAAGGCCGCATTTTCTGGGACCCCGCGGTGCCAGAAGTGGACAACACAGACCGAGCAGCCATCTACGACGAGATGAATCGCGTCCTCGCAGCACTCCATTCGGTCGATATCCATGACGTGGGGCTGAGCGATTACGGCAAACCCGGAAACTACTATGCACGCCAGATTGGCCGCTGGACAAAACAGTATCGTGCTTCGGAAACGGACAACGTTCCAGATATGGAGGCCCTTATAGAATGGCTACCAGATCACATACCAGCAGGAGGAGAAACGGTCTCGCTGGTGCACGGTGATTACCGACTCGACAATATGATCTTCCACCCCACAGAGCCGCGCATCATCGGCATCCTCGATTGGGAGCTGTCTACACTGGGCGACCCGCTAGCCGACCTCGCTTATCAGCTGATGGCCTGGCAATTTCCGCGAGTAGGCGGCATCGCGGGTCTGGAAGGGCTAGATCGAGCTGCATTAGGCCTGCCCTCTGACGAGGATTACATTGCCGCCTATTGCCAACGCACCGGACGCACCGGCATTGATAACTGGCCCTTTTACATGGCGTTCTGCTTTTTCCGCATCGCCGCCATCCTGCAGGGCATCAAAAAGCGCGCGCAAATCGGCACAGCCTCCAGCGCGGAGGCCGACAGTCGGTCCGTTATGGTCGGACCGCTCGCTGCGCTGGGAGCCGCCTGCATTCCCTGACGAGACCCCTATAGAGGCGTCAGGCGACTTTGCTTTTTGTCGCCACCCCGGCGGCTCCGGTCATTCGGCGTGGAGATTGAGCGGCCTTAGCCGGGGCCGATTTATCGGACTTGGGGGCTCTATCGGCCTTCATCGATTTCTTCTGCGACGCCGTAGGCGGAGGACGACGGCGAGAGCTCTTTGGCCGGCGATAGGTACCGGGCGCCGGGCGCAGGTCGCCATATTCAAAGCGGTGGAGGATTTCCTCCAGCGTCCTAGAAATTTGGGTACAGCGCCTGACAGACTCGATTCGGCTGTAGGTCGCCCTCTCCCCCTCCCTCACGAGCAATCGCAGCTCCTGTTCGCTGGGCTGGCTAATCAAATTGAGCGGGTTCTGAAAGCGAAACTGTGGAACGATATTGATATCGCCCGAATATTCTTGATCAAGTAACGCATGAACTCCATGCATCATCATGTTGAATTTCGGCCAGTGTTCGCCATATTTCTTGGCGACCCCACGATAGAAATTTAGCATCTCCCGGCCAATGCCCATTCCCAGCGAAGTGGCCGCTTGCCGCAGCGGCCGCACCTTATCNTCACGGGGAAGAAAAGCTCTCGCAATCGGGTTCACCATGCTAACAATGTAATGGTTGGTCGAATAAAGCCGCGACAGACGCTTGGCCGGCAGGTCGTCTGCGACAGAGCCATCCACCCAACGTCGCGCAGGTAAGTAGGGCTGCCGCTCACCTTTTTCATTCTTGGCTTGCAACATCACGGCCGGAAATACACCGGGAATGGCACAGGAGGCCATCGCAGCAGAACGCAAGTACACGTTAGGAGATGACACGGCGTTGAGGAGCCTGGAGCGCTGATGCGGCTCGGCTGGCGCCACCGTGATACTGACCTGACGGCCGGTCTTGGCATACGCCTCGCCAAAAGTCAGATCAGGGATCGTCGATTCAATCAGCTTTTCAGTGTCCTCGGCGGTAAACCGGCTTCCCACTCCCGAGAACCATTGTCGAACCATGCCCTTGGTATCCGCACCGCCAGATTCCATCAATGCAATGAGGTCCAGCTGGATCATTTCTTCATCTGTGTAGGCTGCCAGAGCCGCCGCCACAATGGAGCCCGCGCTGGACCCCGATACGACTCGGGGCAGCAGGCCGTGACGCAGCAACTCGCTGACCACCCCGACATGCAAAAAGCCCAGAACACCGCCGCCACTCAACATCAGCGCTGAACGGCCATAACACACGTTACTGCGATAAAAGAAATCGAGCTTCTGCTGGGTGGGGATCACGTCGTCGGGCAGCTCGGCCAAGAGCCTGAGTGCTTCTTCTATTTCTTGTATGTACTGCTCTACGAGCACCTTGGTGCCAGATTTGGCCTGCCGATAGAGAACACTTTTACCCATCCCACCCATGTTGCCGTGGATGCCCTCGTTGAGGGCGTAGAGCAGACCGGTCCAGTCTTTACGCTTGCGAAATTTGCGCAGCCGATCTAATCGGTAGCGAATTTGCGCGTGATCATACAGCTCGGAAAGCTCTTCCTGACGCCACTCCGCTTTCCCGGTAAGCGCATCGTGAGCGCCCGCTGCAGTAAGCCACTCTTCGTAGCACTGCGCCGCTTCCATATCCTGCTCGAGCTGCCGCAACTCAGACTTAACCGCCAACTACCACTCCTTCGCTACGCGTCTTTTATTGGTCGATCCTGAGACCTCAGCATAGAGCCTCAACCGGAAACGAACCAGCTTGACAGACGAAAATCTCACACCGCGTCGCGATAAGCGTCCTGCAAATGTCGCTTGTAGAGCTTGCCGTTATCCATTCGCGGCAGCACCTCCATAAAATCGAGCTTTCTCGGCACCTTTACACCGGAAAGACGCTCCCGCATCCAGTCAATCAAGGCCATACGAGTCTCCTCGGTGGCCTCTGCCCCATTGAGCAGCTGCACCACCGCCACGATCTCTTCCCCAAATTCGGGGTGAGGTACGCCAAACACCGCCACGTCCGCCACCTTGTCGTGAGTGATCAAAAGNCCCTCAATTTCAGCGGGGTAGACATTGACCCCCCCGGTAATAATGGTGAAGTTCTTTCGGTCGGTCAGATAGAGAAAGCCCTCTTCATCGAGGTAACCCACATCACCCATCGTGCTCCAACCCTGCGCATTAAAGGCATCTTTCGTTTTCTCTGGCTCATCAAAGTACTCAAACGGCCGGCTGTTAGCGAAATAGACGTCGCCCACTTCGCCAGGACCGAGCACTTCACCTGTCTCACTCATGATTCTGGGCTCGCCAATCAACGCCTGCCCCACTGAACCTTTGTGCGTTAACCAGTTAGCCGAATCGATGATGGTGAACCCATTACCCTCGCTTCCGGAGTAATACTCGACGATCACGGGGCCCCACCATTGAATCATGGCCTCCTTGACATCAATCGGACAGGGCGCGGCTGCGTGAATCGCACACTTCATGGAGCTCAGGTCAAAACGTGTTCGCGCGGCTTCGGGCAGTTTCAACATTCGCACAAACATGATGGGCACCCACTGACTATGGGTCACCTCGTACTGCTCTATCAAAGCCAGCGACTGCTCCGGGTCAAAATGCTCCATGATCACCGAGGTACCGCCCAGACCCAGCACCATCAAATTGTAATGGAGCGGCGCCGCGTGGTAGAGCGGAGCCGGCGACAAATACATCGTATCGATATCAAAACCGAAGAACGCTCCGACGCTGCCCGACAGGGGATGATCTGTTTGGATATCCTCGGCATGAGGCGCCCAGTACACGCCTTTGGGTTGACCCGTAGTGCCCGAGGAATACAGCATCGGAGCGCCCAAANATTCATCCTCGATGGGCGTCTCCGGCAGGCTCGCCAGCTGTTCATTCAACGATTCGAAACCCGCAATATCACCGCCCACCGACAAACAGCGCTTCAATCCCCCGGAAGCAGCGGCAGCTTCGACGGCAACCTCCGCAAGGCTGGCTGAAGCGATAAATAATTTCGCTTTACAGTTCGTGATGATGTANGCCGTTTCATCCTGCTTAAGATGNGTGCTGATNGGCGTAAAGATGATCCCAGCGCGGTTTGCCGCCTGTGCAACCTGCAAAAACTCAACNCAGTTTTTCATCATCATGGCAATATGATCACCCCGCTTGACCCCCGACAATCTCAACAAGTGGGCAATCTGATTCGATCTGCGATCTAACTGGGCATAGGTCACGACCTCGCCCGAATTGGCCATAATGTAGGCCGGTCGGTCCGGGGTTTCAGCAGCATAGACAGAAAAATGNGGCATGGCGTCTCTCTCTTTTGAGCGTATGATTCGAGGTCACTATACAAGCTCATGACCAAGATGGTAGCGGCGAANAAGAACATGACAGGCGCAGAGATCAGGGCCCTTTGCCGGTCATCCGATTTCAATAGCCAAACCTCCGGGTTGGCCTCTGGCTACGTGCAATGCAACGTGGTCATTCTGCCTGCAGACACCGCGGCGCATTTCGAGATCTTTTGCAGACTGAACCCACGCCCCTGCCCGCTGCTCGCCTCAAGTGCCCAGCCAGGCGCCTATCATCTGCCCGCGCTCGGTAACGATATCGATATCCGAACCGACCTACCCCAGTACCGAGTCTGGCAAAATGGGCAAGTGGTCGAGCAGCGTAATGACATTACGCAACTGTGGCAGGACGACTGGGTCGCTTTCGCACTAGGCTGCTCCTTCTCTTTCGAAGAGGCATTGATCAACGCCGGGATCGAAATCAGAAACATTACTGAAGAAGTGAATGTGCCGATGTACCGCACCCATATTGACTGCAGCCCCGCGGGACCGTTTGAGGGAAAAATGGTCGTGAGTATGCGTCCGATGCCCGCCGCAGAGGCCATTGAGGCCATTCAGATCTGTTCGCGGTACCCCTCTGTGCATGGAGCACCGATTCACCTTGGTAATCCGGGCCTGATTGGAATTGACAATCTTGAGCAGCCTGATTTCGGTGATCCCGTCAGCCTGCGTGAGGACGACATTCCGCTCTTCTGGGCCTGTGGCGTGACGCCACAAGTGGCGCTGGAGGCGGCGGGGCTCCCTCTCGCCATTACTCACGAGCCCGGGCATATGCTGGTAACAGACCTTAAAAACTCAGCGCTAGTGAGTGACTTATGACAAAACGGCTAACCCTGAACTGTGACATGGGAGAAAGCTTCGGTCCTTGGGAGATGGGGAACGACAAGACGATCATGCCCCTAATTGATGCCGCCAACATCGCCTGCGGTGGACATGCGGGTGACCCCAGCACCATGCGCCAATGTATTGACCTGGCCAGACGCCACAAGGCTGAGATCGGGGCCCATGTGTCCTACCCCGACAAGCAAGGCTTTGGTCGCCGCGCAATGGATATCCGCGGACAAGAGCTCATTGATCTTGTCCAATATCAAATTGGCGCCCTCGACGGCATTGCGCGTGCCAACAGCACCCGCGTGACCTACGTCAAGCCTCATGGTGCGCTCTATCACGCCATGCTTGCCGACCCCNCTTTGCTCAATGACATCATGAGGGCGGTTGCCAGCTGGCATTCCGACTTGGAATTGGTGGTGCTGGCAACGCCCAGAGACCGCAAGACGGTGCAGCTCGCGGTTGAGCATGGCCTCACTCTGCGCTACGAGGCCTTCGCCGACCGCGGCTATACTAGCCGCGGCCTGCTTCTGGGGCGAGACAAGCCAGGCGCTCTGTTGGCTCCGGATGCAGCGGCGCTTCAAGCGATTGCGATCTCTCAAAACAAACTGAGGACACCGCGAGGAAAGCGCATTCCTGTCGATGCCGACACGCTGTGTGTCCATAGCGATACGCCCGGTGCGGTCAAAATGATCCGCGGCATACGTCAGGCGCTGGACAGCCTTTAAATGACATTTGAGGTTGGCCCAGCGGGTGAATCGGCGATGCGCCTGATCTTTTCAGAGCCGCCGCAACCGGCGCTCACCCGCAAACTCCTGTCGATACAAGACACAGCACAGCACTATTTCAGTGAGACACTGATCGACAGTGTTATCGGCTATACCACCCTCACACTTTTTTTCACGCCCTTTAAATTCGAACGCGACCGCGCTGAGGCATGGCTGCGCGAGCAGGCCGACAATCCGATGCTGGAAACATCCAGACCGGGCGAACGCACCGAGCAGCCGGTTATACTCCCGGCGTTCTATCATCCAAGCGTCGCGCCAGATCTCGAGTGGCTTGCAGACGACACGGGCCTGAGTGTCGACGACGTTATTCGACTTCACTGCGAGCAGACCTACTTCGCCTATGCCACTGGATTCGCCCCCGGATTTTGCTATCTGGGGAACGTCGACTCACGCCTGGTCACACCTCGACTCAACACCCCCCGCCCTCAAGTGCCGGCCGGCGCCGTGGCGATCGCAGATTCACAGACCGCCGTTTACCCCTGCGACTCCCCCGGAGGATGGCGCCTAATTGGTGCCTGCCCCGAACGACTGTTCACTCTCGAATCAACACCTCCCTCGAAACTGAGCGTCGGTGACTTTGTCAGATTTGAACCCATCAGCGAAGCCGAGTTCTACTCGATGAGCCGCCCAACATGAACGCGCTGCAGATCCAGCGAGCGGGAATCGCTTCCAGCGTTCAAGACAGCGGCCGGTTCGGCATGCTGCAGATGGGTATTCCGCCCGCGGGTGCAATGGATTGGTGCGCGCTGGTCAGTGGCCAGCNCCAACTAGGGCACCTTCAGGACGAGGCTGCCATCGAGGTAGCGTACGGCGATTTCGTTGCGTCCCCCACGGATGACTGCCACATCGTTGTTACCGGCGCACCGGTTAGCCTCAGCATCGACCACCAGCCGGTCAGCCCTACCAGCGTCCACACCGTTGCAGGGGGGCAGACGCTTGACATCAAAGCGGCGGCAGCTGGCGTCTATAGCTACCTACACATATCGGGCGGAGTAGCGACCGCCCCACAATTTGGGAGCCGCAGCACCTCGCCAAGAGAGGGGGTCGGCGGCCTGAACGGGGGCTATCTGAGAAATGGAGATGTGCTACCCATTGGCGACTTTGCCGGTCGCGAGGGCAGAGCGGACCCTCACCTGATTACCGCGAGAACTCGAGAAACACTATGGCTTCGCTTCGTGCCCGGCTTTCAGTACGCGGCACTCTCCGAGCCCGCGATCAAAGATCTCCTGCAATCTGATTATATCGTCACCCCAAAAGCCAATCGGATGGGTGTCACGCTGGCGGGCGCCACCATTGAGACGGGAATTCAAACTCTGCTGTCTGAGGCGACTTGCCACGGGGCCATCCAAATTCCACCCGATGGCCAGCCCATTGTCCTACTCAACGACCGACAAACGGTAGGCGGCTACCCCAAGCCCGGCGCAGTCATTCGCAGTGACTGCCTGCGACTGGCTCAGGCGCGGCCCGGGCAGAAGATTCGCTTCGCGCTATGCAGCCCCGAGGAGGCCGACCGAATTCAATGGTTGGAACAGCACTACTTGGAGACACGATTGCGGTGAACCAGCCGGATCTTCTCGCCGTCTCGGAGGCTATCGAAGCGCTGCTAGCCGCCAACAATCATCGCGGCATGAATGATGTGCGAGCCAGCCTGACTCCGGGTTATCTGCTGCGCGCCGCGCAGGCGATTCATGCTTGCTCGGGGCGAGTGTACATTCTGACCGGATTCCCGGTGGCGAAAACCTTTGAAACCGACGGTCCCGCTGGAGCGATGGCGCTCTATCGGCTCTGCCAAAGACTCCAGAAAGACCCGGTAATTCTATCCGAGCCTGACGTAACGGCAGCGCTCTCCAGGCAGTGCCGTTGTCATGCGCTTTCGCCGGGAACTCACAAACAAGCTCAACAAGCCGCGGCGGCACTCTATAAAACGGATCCACCCGCACTGGTGATCAGCATCGAGTGCCCGGGCGCGGCGGCAGACGGCCACTATTACAATATGGCTGGCGAGGATATTTCGAAGCGATGCATCAGAGCTGAACCCTACCTTGATCAGGCCAACTGCTCTACCATAGCCATTGGCGATGGCGGCAACGAAGTCGGTATGGGAAATGTGGCGCAAAGCCTGACTGGACTAGATATACGCCCGGCCGAGAGCGTCTGTAGCGAACTGATCGTTGCGGACGTGTCTAACTGGGCTGCGTATGCGCTTTGCGCGCTTACTGACTGGCTGGACGACAGGACAATGAGCGCAATAGTCGATATTCAGTCTGATCTAGAACACCTAGTGCGCAACGGCGCCGTCGATGGTGTTACGGGAGCGTCCACCGCCACAGAAGATGGCTTTCCCGAGCACGCGGCAGAGAACGTCATGCAGGCCATCCACGCCATTTTATTGCAGGGAAAAACACAGTGACCACGGCTTATGTCAACGGGATATTCACCCCTTTGTCTGAGGCCCGAATATCACCGATGGACCGAGGCTTTTTATTCGGCGACGGCGTCTACGAAGTCATCCCTTGTTATGGCGGTCAGCCGGTCGCTATGCAGTACCACCTTGAGCGACTNCATGACTCCCTAGAGGGCATAGCGCTGTCACCGTCTCATTCCGACGAACAGCTGAATGCGCTGATTGATGAGCTCATCCGCCAGAATGGCGGCGGGGATNTGGGGATTTACCTGCAAATAACTAGGGGGGTTGTCGAGAGACGCCAGCACGCCTTCCCTGAAAAATGTGAACCCACGGTGTTCGCCTACACTTTCTCTATTTCCCCTCCGTCTGACGGCACTATCGAGAGCGCCACCTGCTTCAGCACTGTGACGCGACCAGACCAACGCTGGGGCCGCTGCCACATTAAGTCGACAGCTCTCCTGGGGAATGTGCTCCACATGATGGAAGCCATTGAGGAGAACGCAGAAGAAGTACTGCTATTCAACGATCACAATCAGCTTACCGAAGCGGCGGCTTGCAACGTGTTTGTCGTGTCGGATGACAAAATCCTGACACCCGAGCTTGACCATCAAAAGTTGCCGGGAGTGACTCGACGTCAGTGTCTAGAGCTGNTGGCCGCACATACAGACTGGGNAGTNGAGATCCGCCCCGTTAGCCTCGAGGAAGTACTCAATGCACGAGAAATCTGGTTGAGCTCCTCTACCAAGGAGCTCTCTCCCGTTGTGCGCGTGAACGGTCAGCCCGTGAATGACGGCAAGCCCGGCCCACGGTGGTCTGCAGCACAGCAGTTATTTCATCAGCATCGTTTCAGCAGGCCCTGATGTCACGCGCCACGACGATTCACATCGACCTCACCGTCATCAGTGACAATATNGCTGCGCTGCGCGCACCGCTATCCAATCAAAAACTCCTTGCNGTCCTTAAAGCAAACGCCTACGGCCATGGAGCCATACCNGTCGCACAGCACATNGAGGCAATGGTTGACGCNCTAGCCGTTGCCTATACCGAGGAGGCGGTCATCTTGCGCGATGCAGGTATCAAGGCGCCTATTCTTGTTCTGGAAGGCCCGCACGATGCCAGTGATCTTGCGCTGATCGCGAAGCTCGATTTGTGGCCGGTCCTGCATCAGGAAGAACAACTTNAATGGTGCAAAGCGCAGGCCGCACATTTACCTCACGTCTGGATNAAGCTGGATACCGGTATGCACAGGCTGGGCTTTGCCCCCGATCAAATCGGCCCTGTCAGACAACAACTTCAGGAAATGGGCATCGCGAGCGTAACTGCCATGTCGCATTTAGCCTCTGCCGAAGATCCTGACAGCCCATTGACGCAAACCCAATTGGCCAGCTGGAGCCGTCACACAGGCTTGTTGGATGCCCCTACCAGCCTCCACAACTCTGCGGCGACCCGCTCTTCCCTCCCGGCACACAGTGACTGGATACGCGTGGGCTACGCGCTCTACGGGGGACAAATACAGGGGCTCGCGGTCGATCCAAAGATCAAAGCCGCCATGGAGCTCCGCAGCGCGGTGCTCGCCGTTCGGCAAGTGAAAATCGGTGAATCCGTGGGATACGGAGGGCGATGGANTGCCCAGCGCGACAGCCTGATTGCAACCCTCCCNGTTGGCTACGGTGATGGCTACCCCTGGGCGGCTGCGGATGGCACTCCCATAAGCATCAATGGGCAGATTGCGCCCCTTGCAGGACGAGTCTCTATGGATATGACCACCGTAGACGTCACGGACTGCGTCGGCGTGACGACGGGAGCACCCGCCGTATTGTGGGGAGATCAGCCCCAAATTGATGAGGTGGCGAACCACTGTGGCACCATTGGCTACGAACTGATGACCCGCCTTACCGCCAGAACACCCCGGCGCTACCATTCATGAACCTCAAAACCGTTGCAGTCACTGATGCCTTTACCGACCGACGAGCGACCGACTGCTCCACTCATGGCGCATAACAAAAATGGATCCGATACGCTGCTCGCTGCCATTGACCTCGGTAGCAACTCTTTTCATCTAATNATNGCCAANTCCGATTTCGGNGAGTTGAGNCCGGTTCATGCGCTGGCCGAAAAGGTCCAACTGGGGGAGACATCTCGTTCCGCAATGCTCACGGCCGGGGCGATCAAACGCGGATTAACTTGCCTTGAGCGTTTCAAGCAGCTGATTGACAGTACTGCTCCGACAAAGATCAGGGTCGTTGGCACCAATGCGCTGCGCCGTGCGAAAAATCGCCAGGACTTCATCGAACCCGCCGAGCAGATTCTGGGAGCGCCTATCGATGTGATTTACGGCAGAGAAGAAGCGCGCTTGATCTACCTGGGCGTCGCGCACACCCTCTCTGACGACGAAGATACGCGTTTGGTGGTGGATATCGGTGGAGGTAGCNCTGAATTTATCCTAGGCGAGCGCTTTGAACCAATGCGGCTCGAGAGCCTGCAAATGGGCTGCGTTTCTTACGGCGAGGCATTTTTTCCCGACGGGCAACTCAACAAAGAGCGATTTGACGCCGCCTATCATCGCGCCCGAATCGAGGTCTCGCACATCCGCCGCAACTACCACAGAGAATTTTGGCAAGAGGCAGTGGGTTCATCCGGCACCTTGCGCGCGATCGAGGGTCTCATCGTGACTGCGGGCTGGCGAGAAGACGGCATTGATCGCGATTCGCTCACAAAACTGCGAAAAAAACTTCTCGGGTTTCGCCACATTGACGAGATTGACCTCGCTGGTCTTAGCGAGACGCGTAAGGGCGTTGTGACGGCTGGCCTGGCCATTACCATGGCCATTTTTGACGGGCTGCAAATCTCCCTAATGCGAACATCCATGGGGGCGTTGCGTGAGGGGGTCATCTATGACCTGATCGGAAGATTCAGCCACGAGGACGTCCGCAACCGCACGATTTCAGCCATGCAACAGCGCTACTCTGCCGACCAAACCATTGCAGATCTCGTCACACACAGGGTCGCTCTGCTGGCCGAGGCGACACGAGATATCTGGCAGCTTGATAGCCACGACATTGAGCTACTCAAATGGGCAGGCGCGCTCCACGAGATCGGAGTCGCGGTGTCCCAGAAGAGCTACTCGCAGCACTCGGCGTACTTGGTACTCAATACGGACCTGCCCGGCTTCGCACAGCAGGATCAGGAAGTCATGGCAGCCCTGATAGCAGGGCTGAAAGGTAAGCCTCGTCTAGAATTGCTGGAGCCGGTCGCCAAAAAGAAGCGCCGTACCGTAGCCCGAATGATGGTGTTGCTCCGCCTTGCAGTCATCTTGAAGCATGTAGAGGCGCTGGAAGCCTTACCCGATCTAAGCGTGTCGGCTGACGAGGAAACCATCACCCTCGCCTTCCCCGAGCGCTGGGGAACGGACCACCCCCTNACGATCTGGGAACTTCAACAAAGCGNACCGGCGNTGGAAAAGCTGGGTATTTCGGTGGTGCTCAACGCTAGCTGAGCNCCCACTCTTCACATGTCGTAGCCACGTTCATCGTGCAAAACGATATCCAGCCCGGCGGTCTCGTCTTCCTGATCGACGCGCAGAGAGACCATGACGTTCACCACACGAAGCAAGATCCAAGTCACCACAGCGGTATAGGCGAATGTCGCCCCGATGCCCGTNAGCTGNATGCCTAGCTGGCCCGCGATGCCTTCAACGCCATCTGAAAAACCGTTGCCGCTGAATAACCCCAGTGAGGGGGAACAGAAAATCCCGGCCATGATCAGTCCAAGCATGCCGCCTACCCCATGAACCGGAAAGACATCCAGACTGTCATCCACGCCGAGTCGATTTTTGAGGGTGATGGTCGCGAAATAGCACACTACCCCGGCCGAAAGGCCGATCACGACTGCGCCCGCAGGACCCACCGACCCTGAGGCAGGCGTAATGGTACCGAGCCCGGCAACCATGCCGGTCACAATCCCAAGCACCGAGGGCTTACCATGACGAAGCCACTCCATGGTCATCCAGGCCAATGAGCCGCATGCGGCCGAAAGATGCGTCACNAGCATGGCCATGGCCGCACTATTATCTGCCGCAACGGCTGACCCGGCATTAAAACCGAACCACCCCACCCAGAGCATACCCGCCCCCGTGACCGTCATCGTCAGATTGTGTGGGGGCATGGCCGTTTGCCCAAAGCCCTTTCGGCTCCCCAAGGACATTGCTGCAATCAGCGCAGCAACCCCTGCCGTGATATGAACGACAGCGCCACCGGCAAAATCCTGAAGGCCCATTTCACCCAGCCAACCCCCGCCCCATACCCAGTGACAGATGGGGGCATATACCAGAATCAGCCATAGTGAGCTGAAGATGAGCATTGCAGAGAACCGCATACGCTCGGCAAAACCACCCACGATCAAAGCGGGCGTAATCACCGCAAAGGTGAGCTGAAACATGACAAATAACGTCTCAGGGATCGATCCACTCATGCTGTCCATCGATACTTTCGCAAGAAACAGGTTGCCGAGATCCCCAATCCACGGACCTTGATCAACCCCTGCCGAGCCGAAAGCGAGCGTGTAACCCACGACGAACCACAGCACCGACATGAGCGCCGTCAGTGCGAAACACTGCATCAACACGGACAGCGCATTCTTAACCCTCACCAGCCCCGCATAGAACAGGGATAACCCGGGAATCGTCATGAACAGGACGAGGGCAGTCGAGGTCAGCATCCATGCCGTATCAGCACCTGAAAGATCGTCCGCCATAGCGGGCGCACTCAAGAGGACCGGCCCCATCAGGGCGAAAAGCACTCGGCTAGCATATGCGGACATAAATCGTATTCCTTGAGGCGCTGATAGATGATAGAAGTGTGCCACAGGCAGACGCCTAAGCCCAAGCGCCGGAGCCCGATGAAATGAGAATGTCATGACTAGGGCATATTCTCCGCGATGCTATCGCCTGCAGCAGACCACTATGAATCGATCGACACGACTGATTATTGCACTGGCCTTTTTATTCGCGCCCGGGGCGCTTCAAGCGGAGAATAGAAATGTCATTCTCATTATTGGCGATGGCTTTGATGACCAGCATGTCACGATGGGGCGCAACTATCTGGCGGGCATGAGCGGCAAACTGGGCGTCGATAGGCTGCCCTTTCGCGCGTCGGTTCAGGTTGAAACGCTATCCGCCTCAGGCACCCCCCTCTACGTAGCCGACTCGGCCAATACCGCCACGTCACTGGCTACCGGCGGCATCACCCAAATTGGCAGGATCGCCACCGACATTGACGATAAGGACCTGCCTACCATCGCCGAACGAGCGCTCCAAAAACAATTTCGGGTCGGNCTGGTCACCACCTCTTCACTGACAGATGCGACACCCGCATCGTTTCTTGCACATGTTTCCGCCCGGAGTTGCGAAGGACCAGAGGAAGTTTTAGGCAGCACCTATTACGGCATTCCCCAGCCCGCGTGCCTAAACGACGCGCGGGACAACGGCGGTCCCGGCTCTATCATTGAACAGTTACTCGACAGCGGCGCGCAGGTTTTGCTCGGCGGCGGCACCAAGTTTCTAAAACAAACCACGATCGACGGGGAGTCAGTTCACAATATGGCCCTTCGTCGCGGATTTCAGGTCCTCGACCGCGACACGAATTTGGATAGCGTCGCGAGCGAGAAACCGATTATCGGCGCGTTTGATGAAGAGACCCTTGAAGTCAGGTGGCGCGGCACCGACGCAAGGGTGGGTGAGCCGACCGAGACCAGCTGGCTGCACCACCTGTCCGATTATCTGGGTGATGCGGAAGAGCCCGAACCCATGCAGTGCGAGACGAACCCAGATTATGAGGGCACTCCCTCCCTCGCTAGTATGACTCGCTTAGCGCTGCGCCACCTTTCTGCTCATAACGAGCGAGGGTTCTTTCTCATGATTGAATCAGCCTCGATAGATAAGCAATCCCATAAACGCAACCCCTGCGGCTCGATAGGAGAGATAGAGCAGCTCGAGGAGGNCCTTTCGCTTTCCCTAGATTTTGCTGCCGAACAGCGCAATACGGCGATTATTGTGACCGCAGATCACGCACAAGCGGCGCAGATACTGCCAGACCCCAGCCTTTACTCCGACTACCCTATTCCGATTTATTCCCCGGGCCTCACCGCGCGAGTGATCACCCCCGAGGGCGGAATCATGCGTATTAACTATGCAACCAATACCGGCTTTAGTGAGGAACACACGGGGGCAAACGTTCCTCTGTTTGCAAACGAGGTCGGCGGACTTTGGCTCAAACCTTTCCTTCGGCAGCGCGAAGTCCACGATGCCATGAGCGCCTTTTTACTTGAGGAACCCGCAGTGAGCGAGACCACTGGCACAGCGCCGGAGTAGGCGCGAGATCAGCGCGGTCGCTCACGACCATACACTCAGAGATTGACCCAGGTATTGAGCGCANGCAGTCGAAATGTCATGCCGTTTACCTTTAAGACGACACTATCAGGCAGGATTTCGCTGACTGTGATGGGGCCCGCACGCTGACCCGCGCCCAGACGGCTCCGATTGAGCTCGACTGTCGAGGATCCGTCCTCCTGAAAATCATGCTCGGTGTAAACAATGGTGGGCACTTGATCCTTTTGCTGCTGAGAGAGGTTCTCCAATAACACGGCAGAATGCAGAATGAGCGAGCTCTCACCCAACTCCCTCGCCGCACGCTCCATCGCTGCCGCCAAGTCAATGGGTGGCGCGATAGAGGAGGCATTCGCTCCCACCGCTTCAGCCTCTAGCGCCTTATTCTGATCGCGCTGATTGCTATCAGAGACCGAGGCGACCCGGTCTGGCGAAGGATTAGAGGTAGCATCGGCCCACATCTGCTGATGCAGTGCTGCGATCTGCGCATCATCTCTTCTCGGTCGCGAATCGGTCATCACAGGCCCATTGGCCGCAGGCTCACTCCGTTCCGCCGAAGCCCGCCCTGCAACCCCGGTGGTCGAGATCACAACCTCATCCGCCCCACCTGTTGCCCTCGAGACAGAAGGACCGGCGAGCGGCACTCCCGGCACGCTGGGCATAGGCGGTAGATCCGCAGTCGTCGCTTTATCAACGCCTGCACCGCGACTCAGCCATCCTACGATGCCTCCTACCAGTAGGCACCCCAGTAACAGAACCAGTATCCATCGGCGATCAGCGGGATGCNCTTCACGACTGATATCCGTCGGCACCTGAACAGCGGGGCTGTCACCCTGCTCGGACCGACGCAATGCATCCAGAATCAACGACATGCTGACACTCCAGATGACGCCTGCGCGCGGTCCGCCGACGCCGCGAGCGTTAAGCTCTCGCCAAGCTGTTCATTCAGGGCCTGCAGGGTCCGGACCCCTATGACGCCGTCCACTTCCAACCCAACCGAGGACTGAAACTGCCGAACACGCTGGGCGAGCGCGGGCGTGAATACATTCAAAGGGGGCGGTGGCAATCCGTCGAGACGCGAAAAATCGTTGACCACCTGCCTCACCACCGAGCCTTGATCACCCTGAATCAGCGGCCTCTTCCACCCCTCGGGGCTCCGCCAAAGGTAATGGAATCCGCNACGCCAANGCGATGCCAGCGTCTGAAGCGAGACGTCGCAAACCGAGTCACCTGTCCATAACGACCCGGTGCCACCTTGAATAGCGATCAACACTGACGCGCCCGCGAATCCGTCGTCACGCCGCAGATCCAACACCACCGGCCGATTGGTCTCAACCACCACATCCCAGACATCGGCATCACTGCGCTCACAGCGCAATCCTTTTTCGGTAGCTCGCTCACACAGGTCGCCCTCAAGGCGCTCACCCGTCCATAACGACCACAGCGCAGCATCCGCCGCATTAGGACTCAGGTTCCAGGCATCTAACCCCTCATGAGACACAAGCGTGGCGGCGGGCGGCTCTTCATAGGACGCAGGCGAAGCCGGTAAGCGGGACTCGACAGCTGAGGAATGGCGCGGCAGCTCTGCCTCGGCCCCCAACGGCCACTTATCCGCGAGGAGGATAATAGCCAGCGCACTAACGATGAGGCTCGCCAGCCCCCATCGACGCCACCACGCGGCCCGACTGCTCTCGTTCGTTTTGCGTGACCCGGAAAAGCCAGACCCGAGCGTTTCTCTCGCCGCCTCACGAATAAGATTTTTAGAGACCATTGACTCGCTTCGGCCATACGCGCCCATCAAAGCCCGATCGCACAAAACATTGATCAACCGCGGGACCCCGCCACTCAGTTGATAGATCTCCCGCAAGGCCGCCTCGTTAAAAAGCGTCCTGCCATCACTCAGACCGGCAACCTGCAAGCGATGGCGAACATAGGACCGTGTTTCGGACCCATCCAGCGGAGTTAGATCAAACCGCGCCGTAATTCGCTGATTCAATTGTCTGAGCTCCGGGCGAGCCAGCATGACCGCCAGCTCGGGTTGTCCGGTCAGAATAATCTGCAGCAGCTTCTTTTCATCGGTTTCGAGGTTGGTAAGCAATCGGATCTGCTCCAGCACTTCGACACCGAGNTGCTGCGCCTCGTCGATCATCAATACTGTGCGTCGCCCTGCGCGATGATTACTGAGCAAAAACTGGTGCAGGGCATCGGTAAGCACCTTCAGGCTGGCTGACCCCCGGGGATAATCGATATTAAATTCATCGCACACCGTGGCCAGGAGCTCCACAGCGCTCAACGCAGGATTGAGAACGATGGCGATATCGGTGCTATCCGGCAATTGCTCAAGCAAACAGCGATTTAGCGTCGTCTTACCAGTTCCCACTTCTCCCGTGAGCAGAATAAATCCACCACCGCTTCCTACCCCGTACAAAAGGTGTGCGAGTGCATCACGGTGTCGTGCACTCATAAAGAGATAGCGAGGATTTACCGCGATGGAGAAGGGTTGTTCAACGAGTCCGAAGTACTGCTGATACATGGTTTTGGCCAAGCTCGAAGTGATGACGTTGCAGCCCCATGTTCTGGCANATACCATGCCATAACTGTCGGGCGGCCTCTCATTATGCGCGCTGAAGAAAGCGCTGCACAGGCCATTGATCAGCTGAATACCAGCCTTATGACGCGCTGACTTGCTTCACCACGCCACGAGGGATAGCGTCGTCACCCTAATTTATTACCGTCTCACCAGGAGAAAGTTGTTATGGCTCTACCCCCCGCGTTACAGAATGCTCTCAGATTACCCGTTGTCGGAGCACCCCTCTTTATCATTTCTAATCCGGATCTCGTCATCGCCCAGTGTAAAGCGGGGGTAGTCGGCTCCTTCCCCGCGCTGAACGCGCGACCCGAGCCCGTACTAGAGGAATGGCTGGAGCGCATCACCTCCGAGCTGGCCGACTATGATGCAGCCAATCCCGACGCGCCCTCTGCCCCTTTCGCCGTTAACCAAATTGTTCATGGGTCCAATGCGCGATTGAAGCACGACATGGACATGTGCGTGAAATTCAAGGCACCCATCGTCATCACTTCACTCGGCGCTAAAGAGTGGGTCAATGAAATGGTGCACAGCTACGGCGGCATTGTGCTCCACGACGTGATTAACAATCGATTTGCAAAAAAAGCCATCGAAAAAGGCGCTGACGGCCTGATCGCCGTCGCCGCGGGTGCCGGCGGGCATGCAGGAACGACCTCGCCAATCGCGCTCATACAAGAAATTCGGGAGTGGTTTGATGGACCTCTTCTTCTATCTGGGTCGATAGCGACNGGAGATGCGGTGCTTGCGGCGCAGGCCATGGGGGCGGATCTTGGATACATTGGCTCGGCTTTCATCGCAACCGAAGAGGCCGACGCAGACCAGGCTTACAAGCAGGCGATTGTCGATTTCGGCGCAGATGACATCGTGTATAGCAGTCTTTTCACGGGCGTCCACGGCAATTACTTGAAGCCTTCCATCGAAGCGGCGGGACTCGATCCCAACAATCTCCCCGAGAGCGATCCAACCAAAATGGACTTCGGTTCTGGCGGCAACACAGACGCGAAAGCTTGGAAAACTATCTGGGGCTGCGGCCAGGGAATTGGCGCGGTCAAAACACTCGGCAGCACTGCAGATTATGTGGCGAAACTCACGGCTGAATATGAGCAAGCCAAGGCACGGATCAATGGATTATGAGCGACAAGAATAGAATTCCGCGCAGCGACGAGGACGACTTTAGTNGGGAAATTGTCGAGCAACGGCAGCGCTTCATCGAGGAGCAAACCGGAGCCCAGCTCGACCATACCAAGCAGTTTTCCTTTGATCCCAGCGAGATGGAGAGCAACATCGAAAACTTCTGGGGTGTCGCACAGATCCCCATTGGGGTAGCCGGGCCGCTGCTAGTCAATGGCGAGCATGCNCAGGGCGAATTTTATGTGCCCATGGCCACGGTCGAGGGCACGATGCTGGCATCCTACAATCGCGGCATGAAGGTGATCCGAGAGGCGGGCGGCGTTTTGACAACCGTCTCTGAGGAGTCCATGCAACGCTCCCCTGTGTTTATTTTCCGCAACGCCCGGCAGGCACGTGATTTTCAGCTGTGGCTGAAAGACAATTTTGAGGCCATCAAAGCCAAAGCGGAAACGTCGACCTCTGTGGGCAAGCTGCATGACATTGAAAGCTACCACGTGCACAGCATGGTGTTTACTCGATTCGACTACTCGACCGGGGATGCCGCTGGCCAGAATATGGTGAGCCGCGCCACATTCATCGCCAGCGAATGGATTCATGAGCAGCGCCCCGAGATGCTGCACTACATGCTGTCGGGNAATTTCGATACGGAAAAGAAAACTTCCTCGGTCAACCTGTTAAAAACCAGAGGAAAACGAGTGACTGCTGAGATCACGGTACCCCGTGAAATCCTCATGAAGCACCTCCGGGTAGCGCCGGAGCAAATCGCTTACGGGCAGCAAATATCAACGCTCTCTGCCATCCTGACTAACTCNTCGAACAACGCAAACCATCCTGCCAATGGCCTCGCGGCGCTCTATCTCGCCACCGGNCAGGATGTNGCCAACATCGGCGAGTCTAATCAGTGCACCACTTATCAGCGTGCCACAAGTAAGGGCGACTTTTATTTCTCGATTACACTACCGGCACTGATCATGGCGACCTACGGTGGCGGCACGGCTCTGCCGACGCAACGCGAGTGCTTGCGCATGATGGGATGCGAAGGTAAAGGTAAGGCCCTCAAGCTCTGCGAAATAGCCGCCGCACTCGTGGTAGCCGGGGAACTATCGCTCTCGGGTGCGGCCCGAGTCGATAAAAAGACGCGCACCAACGAATGGGTCGATGCGCATGAACGCCTGGGCCGGAACCGNTAGGCGGGGAGACAGCGGTATGCCATTCAATTGCACAACGATAACTCGGCTGCTCGCCGCAGCACTGCTGCTGGGCAGTCTCTATTTGAGCTCGCTCGCCTCAGCGGACCGCGGATCGCACATCACACTCGACGAGCCGCTGCCGCAGCCCGAGTGGGCGCTGCCCATCATTGCCAATGGGGAGGGCACACTCACTGCTACCAGCAATCTCGGACGCGTGACCTACGTGGATTTCTGGGCAAGCTGGTGCGGGCCCTGCCGGCTATCCCTGCCGGCACTCAATCGATTGAGCCAGGAGTTTGATCCCAAGGATTTTTCGGTCGTGGCGATCAGTGTCGATTATGTCGATGAAGATGCGCTCGATTTTCTGGCCCGATATCCAGTCGACTACCCGGTCGCCATTGATAAAAGCGGCGATTCAGGGCGCGCTTTCGCCGTTGCCGGCATGCCTTCTGGATATCTTATTGGGCGAGACGGATTGATCCGCGAGGTGCACGTCGGCTTCCGCAAAGGCGATGAGCAAGTCTTAAGAGAGCGAATTCAGTCGCTCCTCAGCGAGTGATGGCAACCGTTACGCCATGGTGACATCCATTGCATGGCGCGCACCGTAAACTGACCATGCACGAGCCTGATGTTCTTTATTACGACGGAAGTTGCCCGCTGTGCCAGCGGGAGATGTCGCATCTCGCCCGGCTGAAGTCCGATCGNCTTGAGCTGCGTGATATTCACGACCTTCCCTCCAGCGACGACCTCCCTGACAAAGCCGCCTTATTGCAGTCTTTACATCTGCGGCGCGATGGCAACTGGGTCACCGGGCTCGATGCCAACATTGCGGCATGGCAATACACCCGTATCGGCTTACTCTGGCGCTGGCTCTCCTGGCCAGTGATTAAACCGATCGCCTCGTGGTGTTATCAACAATGGGCTGTCAGACGCTACGCTAAGCGCTATCCCTCGACTAGCGGGTCCGATACCGGCGCATGAGCGTCATCTCAGTGACATCTCGAGAACTGGCGGATATGCCCCGCGCAGAGCGCGCACTGCTGATTAACAGCCTGCCCGGCTACAAGACCGGCATGCTGGTGGGGACTTGCGACGCACAGGGTCAGACTAACCTCGCCATCATCAGTTCACAGGTGCATTTGGGGTCTAACCCCCCATTACTAGCCATGATCTTGAGGCCTACTTCGGGCCAAAGTGAACGTCATACGCTTGGCAACATATTAGAGACCCGCTGCTGGACGCTCAATGGATTTACGCTGGATCGCGCTGCGCAAGCGCACCAGACCTCGGCACCCTACCCCAAGACCCAATCTGAATTCGATGCCTGTGGACTTGAGGAAGAGTGGCTGCCAGCCTTTGCCGCGCCCTTTGTCAAAGACGCCCCCCTACAAATCGGCTGCGTGTTGCGCGAGCATCAACCCCTTGCCATCAACGGAACGCACATGGTGATTGGAGAGGTGCAGCGACTGCATTATCCCGAGGCGGCACGTCGCACCGACGGCGCACTCGCCCTGGATGCAATGGGCCTTGTTGCCATTGCCGGTCTGGACACCTACACGCAGCCCGATAAAGGTCTGCGCTTCGCGCCGGCCGATACGGAGACTGCGCCGGCGGCATTATGAGTCTCGTTTTAAGCCCACTCATCGGCTAGGCTACGGTGCTGTTATATCATCGCATTCCGCAGCGTCCGAGGTCGCATACCGCTTCGCCGCACTAAATCTGCATAAATCAAGGAAGATACAACGCATGATCCTACTCAAAAAAATCATATCGATCGCCACTGCCGCCCTATTCCTTACTGCCCCATCAACGACACTATCAAATGCGGTCCCAGAGCGCGCTGACATCGCCGCCCAGTTCAAATGGGACCTTACGGGCATGTATGCTGACGCCGAAGCATGGGAGATAGATCGAGAGCGATTTATTGCGTTACTCCCGATACTGAGCGCGCACCGGGGCACGCTGGGAGAAAGCGGACTTTCACTGCTCAACGCGATCGAAAGCATTCAAGCCGTTGAGGCCGTTATCGCGAATCTTTATGTGTATGCGGGCTTAAAGAGCTACGAGGACACGCGGATCTCAGAAAATGGCGCCCGCTTCTCCGAGGCTCAGGGGCTCTACGCTCGATATCAAGAGGCGCTGTCTTACTTTACACCTGAATTATTGGAGATTCCGGAGGCGACGCTGTCTGAATTTATCGACGCCACGCCCGGCCTGCAAATCTACGCGCACTACCTTGATGAGACTGCCCGCATGCGGTCCTACACGCTGTCGGAGGCAGAGGAGAAACTGCTGGCGATGGCGTCCGACCCACTGGATAAATTTGATAGCGTTTTTACCGCGATTGACAGTTCTGACCTCAACTTTGGCACACTGATCAATGAAGACGGCGATGAAGTGGAGTTGACGAATTCACGCTATGGCGCTTTTTTACATTCCACCGACCGGCGCGTGCGCGAGGACGCTTGGAAAGGGCTCTTCTCCGCGTATCAAACGCTCAATCACACTCTGGCCGCGAACTACGAAGGGCATGTAAAGAGCCGTGTCTTTTTTGCACGGGCAAGGGGCTTCGACTCGCGCTTGGACCAAGCCACCTATACCAACGCCATTCCGATAGAGGTCTTCAATAACCTTATCGAGACAGCCAGAGAAGGCAGTGCGCCCTTACAGCGCTACCTCAAACTGCGAGAACAGACTCTGGGTGTAGAACGGCTACAAATATGGGACATGTATGCCCCTATTGTGCCGCCTACACTCAGTGACATCTCTTTCGAAGAAGCGAAGCAGATCGTTGCNGACGCACTGTTGCCTTTAGGGCAAGAGTATCTAGACGTTTACTGGAAAGGTTTTGATGAGGGCTGGGTGGATGCGATGGCCAATCGGGGTAAACGCGGAGGCGCCTATAGCTGGGGCACCTATACGTCCAAGCCCTACCTTTCGATGAATTACGAGGGCACGTTGAATAATGTCTCAACACTCGCGCACGAATACGGGCACTCTATTCACAGTTACCTAACAAGGAATACGCAGCCCCAGGTCTACGGCGATTACCGCACATTCATCGCCGAAATCGCATCAATGACCAACGAGGCAATCCTGATGCAGAAGATGCTGTCCGAGGCCGAATCGGCCGCAGAGCGCGCTTACCTGCTGAGCTCATACCTTGATGAATTTCGCGGCGGCTTTTACCGGCAGGCCTCTTTTGCTGATTTCGAAGCGNGAGCCCACGCAAAAGTGGAAGCGGGCGAGGCGCTGACTGCCGACGCACTCAATACCATCTACGCTGAGGTATTCGCCGACTACTACGGAGACGCGGTGCACGCTGATGAACTCAACCAGATTGAGTGGAGCCGCATTCCGCATTTTCTGCGCGGCGATAATTTCTATGTCTACCAGTATTCAACGTCCTTCGTTGCCGCCACCGCGCTGGCCAAACAGATTCTTGAAGAGGGCGAACCCGCTCGAGAACGTTATCTGACCATGCTGAAGTCAGGATCGAACGACTATCCCATCGAACTGCTTAAAAAGGCCGGAATCGATATGACATCNCCTGCACCGATCAAGGCGACCATCGAGGTATTTGACGACCTGGTTGATCAGCTGGAGCAGGCGCTTAGCGATATGGATGCCCTCGCGGCTACGCAGGCAGCGCACTAGCACCGCCTGGACCGACCGCCGGGAGCCGATCGCTGTCGAGAAGAGCAGGCCTTTCTCACCCGAGACAATATGCGCTGACGGCTTCGGTATTACGCACAGACTCCGCTAGATGGGCGGTTTTCTCCGCCTAAATGCCTTAGTATCGACCGATGCGAGCCCACTAGGTTTCAGGGCGAGAGAGGTAATGTGATGGCGCTGAGCACAACATCCAGGTTTCGGCAGAGAGGCGCTCTGGCAGCCTCTCAGGTCGCACTGATCGGCGTTCTTGTCATCATTCTGGCGGGCGGCGTAGTGTTACTCAGCGGCATCTGGCCCGCGGAAGAAGCGGCACCGGATCCCAGCCCCGTCGTGACAGCGCCGGAACCAAAACTACCCACGCCGGAGCCCGAGCCGACCATCGCTCCAGCACCGCCAGCAGAGCCCGTGATCCAGGAGCCCGTCGCTGAGCCACTCCCTCGGCTAGAAGAAAGCGATGACGCCGTTCGCGACGCGGTAGGCTCGATACCACTTGGCAACGCAGGCCAACAGTACCTCATGCCGGGGAACGTTATTGAACGCAGTGCGAGCCTTATTTATCTGATGGCGCAAGGCGATGTGCCCTATAAGCTGCTGCCTGTTGCCCGACCCAAAGGCGTCTTTCCAATCAGCGATGACGGCACCCAGGTTATCGTGGACCCGGCGGGCTTTGCGCGGTACGACGCGATGGGGCAATGGGTGCAGAGTCTCGATATCGACGCATTACTCGTTGCACTGGACTGGTTTTTACCGCTGTTCCGAGAGGCCTGGTCATACTATGGTGAAGATGAAGACGCCTTCGATCCTGCAGTGCTGGCGACCCTTGATGTGATTATCAATACACCACANATCGACTTGAGTGAGGCAAGGCTCATCCGCAAAGAAGCGATCTGGGTTTACGAAGACCCTGCCATCGAGGCCCTCGCACCCCTTCAGAAACAAGTGTTGCGAATGGGACCGGAGAACGCCGCCATCATCAGAGCGAAAGGAGAAGAAGCCCGCGCGCTGTGGCTACAAAAAATGACCGACGGCAACTAGCCGCCTAGCTTCGTTGTACTGCACCGCCAGCGAGGTCGAACTTCGCCTCCCCTTACGCTCAGTCTTCCTGCCGACCCTCTCCTTTATCGTCGGCGTTTATTAAGCGCTGAATAATCTCAGCGTCGAAGCCACGATGCTGGAGGAATCGCATTCGGCGCCCTCGCTCTCGTTGTCTTGAGTCGAAATCGCCAACGATGGCCTGCCCACGATATTTTTTCTGATACACCGCCGCCGCCTGCACCGCCCAGTCCACCGGCACATCAAATGCCTCGTCCATGGATGAGCTGAGAAATTGATCTACTTGCTGCTGACGCAGATCGATACGGATCCGGTTCGGGCCATAACCTCTNCCCGCGAGCTGCCTGACCCTTGAGACCGCGAAACGTTCGTCGCTAAGCAGACCCTCAACGGTCAGTTGCTCGATGACGCTTCTCAGTANCTCAACATCATAGTGCCGCTTATGAAACCGCCTTGACAGCTTTGCCTCTAGCTCCTGCGAACCGTGCTCTCTGCGGGCTAACAAATCCATCGCTGCGAGCCGGAGCTCGGCAGCGGTTACGGAACGATCGTCGTCTGGCAGGCCAACCAAAAGCTGCGATAACGCCGTCAGGAAGACTCTGCAACGCTGCCANTCGGTGGCACATCCNCGNGCTCAGCGGACTCTTCTTCCGCCTCAGACTCGGCATCCACTGCGGCAAGCGGNACGCCCATCATCTGATGCCGGATCTGGTCCTCAATCTCCTTGGCGATCGATGCGTTCTCCTCGAGAAACTTAGANGCATTGGCTTTGCCCTGACCGATCTTGTCGCCCTTGTAGGCATACCACGCGCCTGACTTATCGATCAGGTTCAGCTTGACACCCCAATCAATCACCTCGCCCATGTGATAGATACCCNCGCCATACATGATNTGGAATTCTGCCTGCTTAAAGGGTGGCGAGACTTTGTTNTTCACGACCTTGACTCGGGTTTCATTCCCCACGACTTCATCGCCCTCCTTCACCGCACCAATTCGCCGGATATCGAGTCGAACGGATGAGTAAAANTTCAGCGCATTGCCGCCCGTTGTGGTCTCAGGGCTGCCGAACATCACACCGATCTTCATACGGATCTGGTTGATGAAAATCACAAGACAATTCGTTTGTTTAATGGCNCCCGTGAGCTTACGCATAGCCTGACTTAACAATCGCGCCTGAAGGCCTACGTGCGAATCACCCATCTCGCCTTCGATTTCTGCTTTGGGTACCAGCGCGGCAACCGAGTCCACCACCAGTACATCGACCGCCCCGGAGCGAACCAACATCTCCGCCACCTCGAGTGCTTGCTCACCCGTGTCAGGCTGCGAGACGATCAGGTCATCTACCTGTACGCCCAATTTTTCGGCGTACTGAGGGTCCAAGGCGTGCTCAGCGTCGATGAACGCAGCCGTTCCGCCGGCCTTCTGCGCCTCTGCAATCACTTGCAGGGTTAACGTGGTCTTGCCCGACGATTCCGGGCCGTAGATTTCCGCAATCCTGCCCTTGGGTAACCCACCAATACCCAAGGCAATATCGAGCCCGAGTGAGCCGGTAGAGATTGAGGGTAACGCGACGCGCTCCTGATCACCCATGAGCATGACCGTACCCTTGCCAAACTGCCGCTCAATCTGTGACAGCGCTGCATCGAGTGCTTTTTGCTTGTTCGGATCCATGCTTTGCTCCTTTTATCTGCCAGTTCTTGTCGACTCAATCGACCGTTGGTTGGGCTGCACCGTGACTGCGGCAGCAATTTTTCGCTTAAAGATAAAGTACTGTATATATAATCAGTTGTTTTCGCCCTGATTGCAATACAGTTTAGCGATCAATTTCAGTAAAAGTAGTGTCGCACAGGGCCACATGTCGCCTCAGGCGACAGACCGGGCCCGACATCAAAGAAACGCGTCGCCACCGTTGGGACTGAGGCACTGCCCCCGAAAATGCCCTGCTGCATCACTGGCTAGAAACAAGTAGGCACCCACAATGTCCTGCACCTCGGCAATACGCCCGGCGGGAATGTTCTGCCGAATACCGTCCAGAATGTCCTCGGGGACGTCAGCTAATATCGGGGTCATAGTTGCCCCCGGTGCCACGCAATTGGCGGTAATGGGCCGGTCTCCGATCTCTAACGCCAGACTCCGAGTAAACGACAGAATGGCCCCCTTGGCCGCGGTGTAATGGGAAAAGCCCGGCGCGCCAATNTAGGCCAGTTGTGANGCGGTATTGATAATCCGGCCGCTGTTTCGGGCATACATCATCTTCAGAGCAGACTTAGTGCAGAGAAAAGTCCCGCGTAAATGAACTCCGATGAGCCGGTCAAAATCCCCGACCTCAAGCGCCTCGATTGGGCTGGAGTGCGCAATACCGGCATTGTTCACCATGATGTCAAGATCGGGGCCAAGCGCACCGAACATCCNCAANACATCCGATTCACTNCTCACGTCTGCCTGCACTGTTTGCGCCGCTCCGCCCGCTTCATGGATCCGCGAGACCGTGCTCTGCGCCGCTTCAGCAGTCGCCTCGTTAGGGTAATTGATCCATACGGTTGCGCCATTGATTGCCAAGGCTTCTGCCACGGCCGCACCGATACCCGAGCTGGCACCGGTGACCAGGGCTGTCTTGCCAGCCAAGTTTACCGAAATCGCATCGCCCGCCATTGGATTCTCCTTCCCCGTTTTTCCAGTCTACGC
The DNA here is from genome assembly GCA_002683395.1 of Halieaceae bacterium. Lineage (GTDB taxonomy): Bacteria > Pseudomonadota > Gammaproteobacteria > Pseudomonadales > Halieaceae > Luminiphilus. Next base: position 67,904 of record NYTG01000028.1, read on the forward strand.
TGAATATAAAGACAATAAACTTAGGCCAAACAAAGCCTCACTTGGGGCATCTGAGGGCTCGGCTTAGACAGTTCAATGCGAAAGTAGAGCCTGATATCGCCGGCACTATCGTCAACTTGCGAGGGCGGCGANCGATCATTCGTCTACCAGGTGACACCCCCGGCCAANGCNCCCGCNGCCAAGACCAANCAGGACCATTCGATACTCTTCCAAATACCNCATCGGGCNTAGGGATCTCCCTCCAGCCAGGCTTTAGCCTGCTCAAGATCATCGGTTCGATAGGCCAGCATGCTCCCCACNATGCGCTCACCAGAAGCATCTTTGAGCGGCCCCGCCATCGCGAGATGGTCAACAATAGNCTCGATATGCGCNAGATGCCCAGCCATATGCTCCGCTCGCAGCGCGTCCACATCATCGTCGTCACGATCCGTGCACTTCACCAACCAAAGCCTTTCCCGAGCCATATCACGCTCCTCTATTAGCCCTACTACACCCATACTCAATCTGAGTGCACACTACCTTAACCAGCTTTTTATTGGCAGACCAGACCCCGCATTTCTGCCTGATTAAATCCGAATGTCCGTACCAATCCAGCGNACAAGCCTTTATGATTTCAGGGCAAGNTCAACCGGGAGCACACANCATGTTATTNACGGTATGGANGAGAGCACTCAGCCAGCGGGGACTGCTAGTAGCGGCCACGTTAATGCTGGNGTGTCAGGGTGANGCGGCCAGNGACCCNGAAAACGACGTCGCGACACTGGGCTCGATGGACGAACAATANGCTTGGGTGGGNGATCTCGGTGATCGCNATGCCCTACCGGGGAAGCCGCTTTATATCGANCACTGCGCGGGCTGTCACGAGGCGCAGGTTTACAAAGCNCCTCACACNACCTGGCTGGAACTCATGTCGCCGCAGGTGCTCTACCGCTCCATNACCGAAGGCATCATGCAATCACAGGCAGCCCACCTCTCCGACGGTGACAAACAACACATTGTCGAGTACATCACGCAGATGCGGCTGGGTGATCCCAATGCTCGTCCAGATGTTGCCTGGTGTGAAGGACCCGCTACCGAATTCACCGCGCTAAATGAAACACACCTCNCTGGCTGGGGCTACGATACCCGGCGCTATGTCAGCCCGGAAGCAGCGGGCTTTGGCCGGAGCGAGATCCGCAATCTCGAACTCAAGTGGAGTTTCGGCTTCCCCGCCTCCACCCGCGCCCGCTCCCAACCCACCATAGCGATGGGAGCGGTCTTCGTGGGCAGCCAGGACGGCACTGTTTACGCCTTTGATCTCGAAACCGGTTGTGTTCGCTGGCAATTTGCAGCAAGAGCAGAGGTGCGCACCGGGATCACNTTGGGCAAACGCGGTCCGGAGGGCATTCCTACTGCCTATTTCGGTGACATTATTGCCAACCTCTATGCGCTGGACGCCACAACCGGCGAGCTCGTCTGGCAGACCAGCCCTGATGAGCATCACAGCGCCACGTTGACAGGCACCCCCGCCTTCGCCAACGGCAACCTGTACGTTCCAGTCTCGTCTTTAGAGGTCGTCACAGCGGCCAATCCAGAATACGCATGCTGCACGTTCCGGGGTCACGTCATGGCGGTCAATGGCAACGATGGCGCAGTCCTGTGGGACAGCTACGCGATTCCCGATGCACCCATCTCAACAGAGAATACCAAAGCGGGAACCAAAATCTTTGGCCCTTCGGGGGCGCCCGTGTGGACCAGCCCGACAATCGATGCTGAACGAAATCTACTGATTTTCGGTACCGGCGAGAATTANTCCTCCCCAGCAGATAAGAATAGTGACGCCGTTATCGCTGTTCGTCTCGACACAGGCGAGCGCATTTGGTCGCGACAGACCTTCCCTGACGACGCCTGGAATGTCGCCTGCATGATGGTCGACAACCCCAATTGCCCTGAGGAAGACGGACCTGACTACGATCAGGCCTCAAGCCCGCTGCTAGTGGATATCGATGCCGACACGACACTTGTCGTTGCAGGCCAAAAAGATGGCCGGGTATTCGCGCTCGACTGGGAGACGGGGCAGAACAAACTCTGGGAGGTCAAGTTGGGGCGCGGCAGTATTCAAGGCGGCGTGCACTTCGGCATGGCTGCCAGCGGCTCAACCGTGTTTGTGCCAATCAACGACATGAATGACACCCGCAACGGAGAATGGCTCGACCCCGCTACCGCGCGCCCCGGCTTGTCTGCGGTAGACGCCAACACCGGAAACGTTCTTTGGAGTCGTGTGCAGGAAAACGTTTGTGGAGAGGGCCGACCGTTCTGTGACCCCGGAATCTCTGCGGCCATCACNGCAACGGATGGCGCCGTTATTGCCGGACACCTCGATGGCATTATTCGAATNTATGACAGCCAAAGCGGGGACATTATCTGGTCCTATAACACGACTACACCCGTCACGGGCACCAATGGGGTAACGGCTAAGGGTGGCGGNATGAGCGGCTCCGGCCCCGCTATTGCCGCAGGNCATATGGTGATCAACTCAGGGTACGGTCTCTATAATCACGAGGCCGGCAATGCCCTCTTGGTATTCGCCCCCCGAAGTGAGGGCGCCATGAGCGAGGGCCAGCCGGACTAGCGCTCGTAGTCCAGNGCGAGCACGTCACAGTGCTCGCGCAACACCGCNCCGACAGCCTGATGATCAGGGTGCNCAAGGTACCCTGATAAATCATCAGCACTCTCCAGCGTCACCAAAACACCGTGGGTCGCGCCATTGGCCCGGTCGGTGATGTTGCGTCCGGCTGAAATTGCCACCACCCCCGGCACGTGCGTCAGCGCCCGAATCGACGCAAGAATCTCTTCCATTTTGGCATCGCCCACCCCCACTTTAGGTGTGAGCCAAACCATATGCTCTAGTGCCATGCTGCCCTCAGATCAGATTGAACCCTTGACTCGACAACGGGAATCGACGGACACGCCGCCCCGTTGCATTAAATAGCGCATTGACGACGGCCGGCCCAATAGGTGTGGTTGCCTGCTCGCCGATCCCGGTGGGCGGCTCATCGCTGGGCAGAATATGCACTTCAACTTTTGGCATCTGCGGTAACCGCATAACGGGGTAATCATGGAAGTTACTCTGCTGGACTTCACCGTTCACAATGTCGATGTTGCCGAAGGCCACGCCACCTAGCCCGTAGGCAAGACCGCCTTCTACCTGCCCCTCGATACCAAGCGGATTCACCGCGAACCCACAGTCAACCACGCATACGACACGGTCCACGGTGAAATCACCGTTCTCTGCAACCGTCACTTCTACTGCTTGAGCAACCGGTGAAATGTTGTAGATCCGTGATGCCACGCCGCGCCCGCGCCCCGGTGCCAGCGGCTTGTCCCAATCGCATTTTTCCTTGAGCACGCTTAACACGCGATTCATGCGAGCGTGGTCCTTGGTCAAACGTAACCGCAGCGCCATCGGATCGATACCGCCCTTGTCTGCCAACTCATCCAGAAAGCATTCGTAGGCAATGCCCGTGTGGGTGTGGCCAACCGAGCGCCACTCTTGAGGCACGATCCCTACCCTTGGCGCGTTGTGGCTTTCCACACGATGGTTCGGAATCTGATAAGAGGTCCCGTAGGGAAACACGCCAAACGGCTCCTGCAAGCAACCGTCCAACGAATAGATATCCATCCCTCGCACCATATAGCCAGGGTCGTGCTTGCTGCCCTGCATCAGCGACTGGCCTACCGCCACCTGATGCCACGCCTCCGGCATACCGGATTCGTCGACGCTACCGCGAAGCTTGTGCACAAATAGCGGCCGATAATGACCACTCCGAATATCTTCTTCCCGCGACCAGATAATCTGCACTGGAACCGACTCCCCCATCGCCGCCTCCACCGCTTCAACGGTGTAGTCCGCCGTTTTACTCGAGCGGCGGCCGAAGCTACCCCCCATGAGAGGTCGATGAATGGTGACATTCTGCTGCGGGATACCCAGAAAACGTGAAATCACCTCCTGATCGTTAGATTGATACTGCGTGCCGCTCCAGACCGTGCAAGTATCACCCTCAACCCGCGCAATGCAGTTCATCGGCTCCAGCGTGGCATGAGCCAGCAACGGCATCTCGTAGGTGGCCTCAACCACTCTCTTGCTCGCCTGTGCTGCGTCGAGTGCACCAATCGCATCGCCAATATCCTCAGCCAACAGGCCAGGGGTGTCCGCCAGGGCGCGATAATCCGCGTAGAACTGCTCACTCGACACGCCGTCATTCGCGCCTCGATCCCAATTAATCTTGAGCTTGGCGCGCGCCTTTTGCGCCCGCCAATAGCTGTCTGCCAATACCACCACGCCGGCTCTGATCGCTTTGACTTTCACCACACCCGGCATAGTCAGCGCATCAGTAGCGTCAAAATCAACCACCGATCCACCGTGAACCGGCGGCCGCGCGATCGCGCCATACAGCATCCCGGGGAGTTTGATATCAATCCCGAATTGAGCAGTACCATCTACCTTGCCAGCACCTTCATAGCGCCGAGCAGGCTTACCTAAAATCGCGAACTCACTAGGATCCTTGAGTGTCACCGTCTCAGGGGGCTGGATGTCGAGTCGATGAATAGTTTCCAGTAACTCACCGTAGGTGCTGCTGCGGCCGCTGCCGGCATGCGTCACGTGTCCGCCATGAGTCCCAAGCTCGTCGGTGGGAACCTGCCAGTCCCTAGATGCCGCCTGCAGCAACATGGCCCGCGCTTTAGCACCCGCCGTGCGCATCGGTATAAAGGTACTGCCGGTGGTCACGGATCCCGCTGTCAGGTACTCGCGGAACAACGGGGAGTAGTACTCCGGCGTCGTTGGCGCGGCCTCGAGCGCGATACTGCGATAATCGACGTCGAGCTCCTCCGCCAGCATCATGCTCATCACCGTATAAGCCCCGTTGCCAAATTCCGAGTTATTGGCAAGCAGGGTAATGACGTTGTTTGGGTCAATACGAACAAAGCTGTTCATCATGGAGCCCGCACCGGCCGCGTGAGCCTTTCGAGAAAAAGTGACGGGACATTGGGCAGCAAACAAGAACGCACCGCCCGCCTGAACAAACCGTCTGCGGTTCAGCCCGCCTGAGCTCCTGTTCTCACTCATGCGCTCTGCTCCTCTGTCATCCACCGAGCCGCCAAATGTACGGCTGTGCGTATCCGCGGATACGTGCCACACCGGCAAATATTGCCCGCCATGGCGGTATCGATTTCTGCATCGGTCGGGTTGGGATTCTCCGACAGGAGCGCCGATGCGGCCATAATCTGACCGGACTGACAGTAACCGCATTGCGCCACGTCCGTTTCCAACCAGGCACGCTGTACGGTCGACAGACCCTTCTCGTCCGCTTGCCCTTCAATCGTTTGAATCTGCTTGCCCGCTACTGCAGAGACCGGCATGACACAGGAGCGAATCGCACGACCCTCCAGATGCACGGTGCAGGCGCCGCACTGGGCGATGCCACATCCGAACTTCGTGCCAACCATATTCAACTCGTCCCGCAGCACCCACAGGAGCGGCGTGTCTTCGTCACTATTGATCTGAAGCTCGTTTCCATTGACCGTCAGCTTCATGCCTTCTCCCCCGAACTTGGACCGATACCGATAATATGACATCGCCAAGGCGATTGATAAAGCGGTGCGCAGGCCGCCTTGATATCGGCCTCCGATCGATGAACCGACTCACGACCCACGAACTGCTTAGTCGCAACACGCGGGGCACGCAGCGTAAAGTGTGTACACTTTGATTCACGATGTATACACTATGGTCTGTAGGCAACCACGTTAATCGTTAGCGCCCTTCGCTATCAGGGAGTATCAGCATGGAAGTCCATCGCGTTAGCACTTACCACGATGTCGAGCATGCTCTGCGCATCACTGACCTGAAGCAGTCCCTCTATGATGAGGGCAAGATCCTCATGGACAAGGTAC
>NYTG01000029.1 GCA_002683395.1 Halieaceae bacterium
GGCGAACATGACCGCCGCCCAGATCGAGGCTGGCTTGCCCGATGAGCAGAGCGGGCAGTATGTCGGTGCGGTAGAGGAAATCGATTATCTGGCTCGCCAGAACCGTTGGATCTATGAGCGGGTGGGCATTACCGATCCGGTCGACCCCGAGGATTATCTCGCCCACGGCGGTCTCTCGGGTTTGAAAAACGCACTTGCCATGAGTGGCAGTGAGGTGGTGCAGGCCGTGACCGATTCCGGGCTTCGCGGGCGCGGTGGGGCGGGCTTTCCGGCGGGTATCAAGTGGCGCACGGTGGCGGATCAATCGCCGGCACCGCACGCGGGTGAATCACCCTCTGCGCCGGCCCATAAATATATTTGTGTCAACGCCGATGAGGGCGATAGCGGTACCTTTGCCGACCGGATGCTGATGGAGGGAGACCCCTTCTGTTTGCTCGAGGGCATGACCATTACGGCCCACGCAGTGGGTGCTGACCGCGGTTTGGTCTATTTGCGCTCGGAGTACCCCGACGCCATCGCCACGCTTCAGGCGGCGATCTGGATCGCCCGGGAGCAGGGCTGGCTCGGTGAGGGGATTCTGGGTTCAGCGCTCAATTTTGATGTCGAGATCCGTGTCGGTGCGGGCTCTTACGTGTGCGGCGAAGAGACCGCTATGCTCGAGAGCCTCGAGGGGCGGCGCGGCATGGTGCGCGCTAAGCCGCCACTTCCGGCGATCAAAGGGCTTTTCGGCACGCCAACGGTGATCAATAACGTACTGACGATTGCCAGCGTGCCGTCCATTCTCGCGCGCGGTGCCGAGGCTTATGCGGCGTTGGGACAAAATCGTTCACTGGGAACCCAGGTCTTCCAGTTGGCCGGCAACATCGCCCGCGGCGGGATCGTCGAGACGGCTTTTGGTATCAGCGCACGCGAATTGATTGATGACTTTGGCGGGGGCACGCGCTCCGGACGACCGCTGCGCGCGGTGCAGATTGGCGGCCCGCTTGGCGCCTATCTGGTCCCTGAAAAACTCGACGTCGCAATGGCTTACGAAACGCTCATCGAAGCCGGCGGCATGATTGGCCACGGTGGCGTGGTCCTGTTTGACGACTCCGTTAATATGGCCGAACAGGCGCGCTTTGCGATGGATTTCTGTGTCGAGGAATCCTGCGGTAAATGCACGCCTTGTCGAATTGGGGCGGTGCGGGGTGTCGAGACGATCGACAAAATTCGTGCAGGGCGGAACGTTGAGGCCAATACCGAATTACTGCGTGATCTCTGTGATGTCATGACACAAGGTTCGCTGTGCGCGATGGGAGGGCTCACACCCAATCCAGTGCTCAGCGCGCTTAACCAGTTCCCGGAAGATTTTGCGTCTCCTGTGATTGCCACGGGGTGAGGGTAAAACGATGAATATGGTCCAGCAGTTTGATCCGGCTCAGATTGATCTCTCAGGAGATTTCGGCACCCCCGGTGCGGCCTCTGATGTGATGGTCACCGTTCAGATCGATGGTATGCCTGTGAGCGTGCCCGAGGGCACGTCGGTCATGCGCGCGGCGGCAATGGCGGGTGCAAACATTCCCAAGCTCTGTGCTACCGATAGCCTCAATGCCTTTGGTTCCTGCCGGCTCTGTTTGGTAGAGATTGAAGGCCGCCCGGGCACACCCGCTTCTTGCACCACTCCCTGTCAGGACGGCATGTCGGTGCAGACCCAGACGCAGCGCCTCGACAAGCTGCGCAAGGGCGTGATGGAGCTCTACATCTCCGATCATCCCCTCGACTGCCTCACTTGCCCCGCTAACGGAGACTGCGAGTTGCAGGATATGGCCGGTGCAGTGGGTCTTCGCGACGTGCGCTACGGCACGGAAGGGGAGAACCATCTCGACCGCAGTAAGGACGAGTCCAACCCGTATTTCACCTTTGATTCCAGCAAGTGCATTGTCTGCAGCCGCTGCGTGCGTGCCTGCTCCGAAGTGCAGGGCACCTTTGCGCTGACGATTGCCGGACGGGGCTTCGGCTCGCAGGTCTCACCCAGTGAGCAGCAACCGTTCCTCGACAGCGAATGCGTTTCCTGCGGCGCCTGCGTGCAGGCCTGCCCCACNGCGACGCTGCAAGAGAAGAGCGTTATTGACCTCGGTGTGCCGAGCCGCAAAGTGAAAACCACCTGCGCTTATTGCGGGGTGGGGTGCTCCTTTACCGCAGAGCTCCGCGGCGACGAGGTGGTGCGCATGGTGCCCGATAAGCAGGGCGGGGCAAACGAAGGGCACTCCTGTGTGAAAGGCCGTTTCGCCTGGGGTTACGCCCAGCACCAGGATCGCGTGACCACGCCGATGATTCGCGACAGCATCGAGGATGAGTGGCGTCCGGTAGCGTGGGACGAGGCGATTGCCTTTGCCGCCGACCGCCTCAATGCGATCAAGGCCGCACACGGTGTTGACGCGATTGGCGGGATTACCTCCTCGCGCTGCACTAACGAAGAAGTGTATGTCGTACAGAAGATGGTCCGGGCCGCCTTTGGCACCAATAATGTCGACACCTGCGCNCGCGTGTGCCACTCGCCAACCGGCTACGGTTTAAAGCAAACCTTCGGCACCAGCGCCGGTACGCAAGATTTTGCCTCGGTCGAACACACCGACGTCATGATGGTCATTGGCGCTAATCCGACCGATGCGCACCCGGTGTTTGGCTCGCGAATGAAGCGTCGGCTGCGAGAGGGCGCGGATCTCATCGTGATCGACCCGCGCTCGATTGACCTGGTGCGGTCGCCCCACATTCACGCCGAACATCATCTGCCTTTGATGCCCGGCACCAACGTGGCGGTGTTGAACGCCATTTCTCACGTCGTCGCGACCGAAGGGCTGATCGACGAAGNCTTTGTGGCAGAGCGNTGCGATATGACNTCGTTCAAAGCCTGGGAGGCGTTCATCCGGCTGCCTGAGAACAGCCCTGAAGCGTTGGCCGAGNTTACCGGNGTGNCGNCAGAGNCGCTGCGNGCNGCGGCGCGAGCCTTTGCCACNGCNGGCAATNGCGCGATTTATTACGGGCTCGGTGTCACCGAGCACTCGCAGGGCTCGACCATGGTCATGGCNATGGCGAATCTCGCGATGGCNACCGGCAACATCGGGCGTGTGGGCGTGGGCGTGAATCCGCTTCGTGGCCAGAACAATGTGCAAGGTGCCTGCGACATGGGCTCTTTTCCCCATGAGTTTGTGGGCTATCGCCATGTCTCTGACGACACGGTCCGTGAGCAGTTCTCGGCGATTTGGGGCGTGAACTTGCGCGACGACCCGGGTATGCGCATTCCCAACATGCTCGACTCGGCGTTATCGGGATCGTTCAGGGGTATTTATATTCAGGGCGAGGATATCGCTCAGTCAGACCCCAGCACTCAGCACGTGGCTGCTGCGCTCACCGCGATGGACTGTGTGATCGTCCAGGATCTTTTCCTGAACGAAACCGCCAAATTTGCTCACGTCTTCCTGCCCGGCACTTCATTTCTGGAGAAAGACGGCACGTTCACTAATGCCGAGCGACGGATTAATCGGGTTCGCCCGGTGATGACCTCGCGCACCGGGCGTTCGGAGTGGGAAGCAACTTGCGCCTTGAGCGAGGCCATGGGCTACCCCATGCCGTATGAAAGTGCCGCAGAAATTATGGATGAGATCGCGGAGCTGACGCCTACCTTTGCCGGGGTCTCGTTTGATCTGCTCGACCGCCTCGGCAGCGTGCAATGGCCTTGTAACGACCAGGCACCGACCGGCACGCCCATCATGCACAAGGATCGGTTTGTGCGCGGCGAGGGCCAGTTTGTCACCACACCCTATGTGCCCACCGATGAGCGCTCTACGCGCAAGTTCCCGCTGTTACTCACCACAGGGCGAATCTTGAGCCAGTACAACGTGGGCGCTCAGACGCGTCGCACCGACAATGTGATTTGGCACGGCGAGGATGTGCTCGACATTCACGAGGCTGACGCCGAGGCTCGAGGGGTCAAAGACGGAGANTGGGTGGAGATCGCCAGCCGTGCGGGACAGACCCGTATGCGCGCGCGAATCAGCGACGATATTCCAGCGGGCGTGGTTTACACGACCTTCCATCACCCGATTAGCGGNACCAACGTGATTACCACGGATAACTCNGACTGGGCGACCAACTGCCCNGAGTACAAGGTCACCGCGGTNGAGATTCGCCCGTCTTCGGGTCAGGTTGCATGAGTACCGCNATGGATTANCAGCAGCGCCATCTCGTGAAGATGGCCAATCAGATTGCGGGCAACATTCCGGTGCGCGCNGATGTGCCNGAACAAATCTGCCAGCATATGCGNCAGTTCTGGACACCTGTGATGCAAAAATCGCTGCGGCAAATCGCCGCCGAGACCCCCGATAGCCTCTGTTTGGACGTCCACTCGGCGCTGGAAAACCTCTAGGGATTAGGGCGAGATTGGGGTGACGCTTTTGGTCAATCGGGTGTCGGATTTGAAACAGCGCTTTTGACGCAGAAGGCGCCAAATGCGGACCATAAAAACGACCGTTTTGGGTGAGCCCGAACGGTGAAACAAGCCAAAACATGACGACCCGGAGCGCCTGGCAGGTGCTCGCCGGGAAGGCATCACGAGTACGGAGTTCAGGAGAGTCGTATGGCAGCGTTACCCGAAAAAGCGCGTGTGGTGATTATTGGACAGGGCGGCATTGTGGGTGCATCCGTCGCACACCATCTGGTGGAAGCCGGCTGGGACGACATCGTCGGTCTGGAAAAATCGGCTATTCCCACTGATATCGGCTCGACCTCGCACGCTTCCGATTTTTGCTACATGACCAGCCATGACAAGCTGAATGTCTTCACCAGCACCTACAGCCGGGAGTTCTACCGGTCGCGGGGAAATTTCATCGAGATTGGGGGCATGGAAGTCGCGCGGAAAGGCGATGATGCTCAGGTTCAAGAGCTACTGCGTAAAGTCGGTTCGGGTAAGGCCTTTGGCACCAACGCCCACATGATCACTGCGGCCGAAGCGAAAGAGCGCTTTCCGCTGCTCGAAGAAGACAGCATTGAATGCGCTATGTGGGACCCGGATGCGGGTCTGGTGACACCNCGCTCGCAAAAAGTGGCTGGCGATCTGGTGGACGAGGCCGTTGAAGCGGGCAAGCTGCNGGTGTTTCCCTACACGGCCGCCGATGAAATTATTGTTGAAGACGGGCGCGCNGTGGGCGTGAAGACGGCCAAGGGCACCATCATGGCNGATTACGTCGTACTGTGCGCCGGTATTTGGGGCTCGCTGGTCTCCGAGACCGCCAATGTGAAATTGCCGCTGATGCCTGTTGAGCATCCGCTGCTGTTTTTTGGTCCCTGGGATGCTCTCGAGGGGACCGGCAAAGACATTGTTTACCCGTTGTTCCGCGACCAGGGTAACTCCGCTTACGTCCGCGACACGGGCGACCCGACAACGCCTGAAGGCGGCCTGCTGGAGTGGGGTTATTACGAGCCCTTTGAACCACGAATGGTCGAAGCGACGGCGATTTCCGAGCCTGAGGATGCGCGCATGTCGCCGTCTATGAATGACCTCACGCTCGATCAGGTCCTCGACGCTTATGAGCGCTCGGTAGAACTGACGCCTATTCTGGCAGAGCTCCCTTGGGAGGAGCGGCGCTCTTTCAACGGTCTGTTGTCGGTCACCACCGACGGCGGTTCGGTGATTGGTGAGTCGCCTCAGGTGAAAGGGCTCTGGCTGTGCGAAGCGGTGTGGGTAAAAGACGGCCCNGGCGCCGGCAAGTTGCTCGCCGATTGGATGACCAACGGGCGCACCGACATGGATCCCCACGGTATTGATCCGGCGCGGCACTATCCGATCCAACTGACCGACGAGTTTGTCCGTAACCGTACCTATGAGATCGCGCAGAAGATCTACACTCCGGCAGTGCATCCGCGTGAGCCCTACGCGACATCGCGTCAGCTTCGCACCAGTCCGTTTTACGAGCGAGAAGTGGCGCTCGGTGGCCACTTTATGGAAGTCGCCGGATGGGAGCGTGCCTATGGCTATGCCGCTAATGAAGCCACGCTTCTGGCCAAATACCGCGATCAGGTGCCCACCCGCGAAGCAGAGTGGGATAACCGACATTTCTGGGAGGTCTCTAACGCTGAGCACCTTGCCCTGAGTGACGGGGTCGGCATGATCAACCTGTCNCACTTCGCGATCTTCGATGTGGTCGGTGCGGAGGCCGAGGCGTTGCTCGAGTTTTGCTCGGTGGCGAAAGTCGGCACTGACACGGCGGTGGGTAAGGGCGTGTACACGCACTTTCTCGACCACACCGGTGGTATTCACTCTGACCTGACGATTGTGCGGCTCGCTGATGATCGCTTCCGCGTGATCTGTGGAGGTGACACGGGTCATCGCGATTACGTGTGGATGCAGCGCATGGTCGATAAGCGCGGGCTGACTCAAGTGGAGTTCATAGACCAGACCGAGCAGATTGCCACGCTAGGTCTGTGGGGGCCGGACGCGCGCGTCACGCTGCAAAAACTCATGGACGACCCCGACAGCATTTCGCATGACGCCTTTCCGTACGCGNCCGCAAAGGAAATTAACGTGTTGGGCATTACGATCTGGGCGTTNCGCATTTCCTACGTGGGCGAACAGGGCTGGGAGCTCTACTTTCCGTTTGGCGAGGGTCTCAAGCTGTGGGATGCACTGGCCGAGCTGGACGTCACGCCCGTTGGCATCGAAACCTACGCCAACAGCCGCCGTCTCGAGAAGAGTCTGCGTCTGCAAAACGACGATCTTGAGATCGATTACAACCTCTACGAGGCGGGATTGTCGCGACCCAAGGTCAAGGCTGCGGACTTTCACGGTAAGGACGCCTACGTGGCGCAGCGCGAGTTGCCCGAGCAGGCCGCTTACCTGTGTACCTTTGTGCTGGAGGACACCACCGACGACCAGGGCGTTGTCCGGTATCCCGTTGGCCACTGGCCATTGCTCGACCCCGATACTCACGAGGTCATCATCGACTCCCACGGTCGCCGGTCCTATACCACGAGTGTGGCCTTTGGCCCCTCTTTAGGGCAGAACATTGCGATGGGTTACCTGCCATCGGATCGTGCCAAAGAGGGCGACTCAGTGCTGATGGAGTATTTTGGCTGTTTCTTCCCCGCCAAAATCGTGTCGGTGGGTTATCGCGCCTTGCTGGACCCCAGTAACGAACGGGTCAGGAGCTAAATAGAGATCGGGGGCTAAGGCCCCCGATTTTTTATCCGGCCAATACCCAGTCCGCAGCGCCTAGCGAGACTGAATCAGCAAAATGTGTCGTATTTAATCCGCTAATGTCGCTTTTGAGCGAATGTTCGGCCAGAATGCAGTGCGTGCCCCCGGCAGCCTCACGGGCTTCGGGCGACGAGTGCGCGCGCATTGCGAGGTTGGCAAATTGAATACGATTGGCACCGCCAAACAACAATCCACGCAGCGGGTCGGTTTCCTGCTGATGGACCAGTTCACGCTGGTCTCTCTGTCGAGTGCTATCGATCCGCTCAGGGTCGCCAATTTGCTGTCAGACACTGAACTCTATCGATGGTGTCTGATTGCTTCGGGTGAGGAGGAGCAGGTCAGCAGTGATGGCGTGCGCGTTAAGCTCGACCACACATTGGCCGACGACGTTCAACTCGATTTGGTGATTGTGGTTGGGGGCATCGATATTGAGCAGACGGTGCAGAAGGCTGACCTGGCGTGGCTGCGCAAGCAAGCCAAGCGTGGTGCGCAAATCGGCGCCCTTTGCACCGGCTCCTATGCGCTGGCCAGCGCCGGGCTTCTGAATGGCTACGAGTGCAGCGCCCACTGGGACTGCCTAACGCTGCTGACCGAGCAGTTTCCTGGCATTGAATTCAATACTCATCTATACACCATTGATCGTGATCGTCTGACCTGCACTGGCGGTACCGTGCCGCTGCACATGATGCTCGCCATGCTGGCCAAGCGGCACCCACAGTCACTGGTCGACGGTGTGGCCGACATGCTGGTGTGTGAGCGCCATCGCAGCGATGCCGAGATGCAGGTGATCCCCATGTGGTCGCGCAAAGTCGATGTGCAGCCCAAGCTTAAAGAGGTGCTGCAACTGATGGAGGCGAATCTTGAAGAGCCGCTGCCACTCCAGGATCTGGCGGATTACGTGCAGCTCTCGCGGCGGCAGCTTGAGCGTTTATTTCTGAAACACCTTCACAGCACGCCGTCTCGGTATTACCTCAAGCTGCGGCTGGATCGCGCGCGACGCCTGTTGAAACAAACCTCTCGCTCAATCGTCGAGATCACATCAATGTGCGGTTTTGTGTCGACGACCCACTTCAGTCGTTGTTACCGCAAGTACATGGGCGTCTCGCCCAAGAGCGACCGCGTGCAAGGCGTGCCTGAGGCCTATCAGATATTTGAGTCAGAGCTGCCACCCGAAGGGGCAGAGCTCGCCAACTAGCGATTGCTATTGGCGTATCGAACCGTGTGACTTTGCGGTTGCCAGCTGCATTAGCGTGCGCTGATGCCACCCTGGTCGGGCATCTTAATGCCCCCTTCAANCTCGNCCCATTGCATGGCCGACTGGCACCAGATCTGAAATTGCGGCGCGAGCTGGTGTTTCTGATGGCAGGCGCCATTAATTTCCATGACTCAATGCTCCGTTATCAGAGCATTTCGCTGGCGAGTAGTTCTAATACGACGGGATCTTGCACACCCAGCAGCATGCTGCCCACCTCGCCGCGTTTGCCGGCCTCTTTCCAGGGGCCCAGTCGTTCGATAATCCGCTCACGGGGTCCGATCAGCGAGACCTCATCGAGCAGTTCGTTGGGCACCAGCGCTTCGGCTTCAGGCTTTTTACCGCTCAGATAAAGCGTTTGAATCTGGTCGGCCGCGTCGCCGTAACCTAATCGAGTGGCGTATTCGTGATAGAAGTTTTTATTCTTGGCGCCCATGCCGCCGATGTAAAGCGCGAGCCAAGGGCGCAGGGCGTCATAGGCAGCGTTGAGATCGTCATTCATCGCGACGGTGACGAACGGGGCGACGTCAAAGTTGTCGAGACCTTTACCTCCGCCAGCTTTTTCAAAACCTTGCCCGATCGAATCGCCGAGCACGCTGTACTTATTGGGGTCCATCCATACCGGGAAGACACCATCAGCGACTTCTCCAGCGCAGCGAAGGCCGGCTGGGGTAATGGAGGCGGTATAAATGGGTATATCGGTCGCCGCCAGGATCGATTTAAGCGGCTTGCCCAGCCCGGTCGTGCCCTCACTCTGATTGGGCATTTGATACATTTGCCCATCAAATTCGACCGGCCCTTCGCGCTCGAAAATCTTACGCATGATCTGGATGTATTCTTTGGTGCGGGTCACCGGTTTGCCATAGGGAACGCCATGCCATCCCTCTACCACTTGTGGACCCGAAGCACCGAGGCCGACAATAAAACGCCCCTCCGAGAGCTGGTCGAGCGACATCGCGGTCATGGCACACATCGCGGGTGTCCGTGCCGGCATTTGCATAATGGCGGTACCGACGCGGATTTTGCTGGTGTGAGCGAGCACCCACGCTGCAGAGGTTACCGCGTCATTACCGTAAGCTTCCGCTGTCCAGACCGAGTCATAACCCATCGATTCGGCCTGCTTGATCAAGTCGATGGGAATGTGGATTTGCTTGCCTGAGTAACCGAGGAGAAAACCGAGTTTCATGATGCTGTGCTCCGTGAGTGGCGAGTGAATGCTGAGTCGGCGGCGACGTGCTTCAAGTTTACGGTGGAAGCAACCAGGAACCCACCTTTTATACGGGATGCACTGCGGATGGTTCTATTCGCAGTCGGCGCTCGCTAAATAGTCATCCAAAGTGAGGTGAAAGCGCCTGATCCGTGCTTCTTGATAATTGCCCAGCGTCACACCTTTACGCGTCGTTTTGAGACCCTGCTGCTGCAGCTGCAGATTGCTCGTGTCCTGATCATAGACCGCCCCCAACCAGGCCAGCTCCTCGATTTCGGTGTAGGACTGGTCGACGCCGAGCAACACAGGCTCGGGGGGATCGGGGTGCTTGGCACCCTCGGCGAGAGGCTCCAGCATGAGAATCTCAAACAGGCAGCTGTCGACATCATCGCCCAATGGCCTGAAACGGTATGCCATGGAGATGAGCCTGCCGGGAAAGAAAAACGCGTTGGGAAAGAGGTGATATTCAATTGAGTCGAGCATTTCGCTATCAGACACCGCCGAAAAATCGACCCCNAACTGGCCGCCCATCTCNTCGCGTAGCAGTTGAGCGCCTGCCGCGCGGGCGGTTTCACCTTCTGCCAACGGGCGTTGGGTAACCGGAAGACCCGCCAATATTTCCTGTTCGGTGAGCGGGGGAGCGCGCCATTTGTCGCCCGGGTAGTCGGCGAGCGATTCGGGTGAGTAATGACCGATCGTGTGTATGAAGCGACTCGCGTGCGGGCCAAAAATATCGTACTGCGCATTCCCCCCAGTCGGAGAATCGTGAGTCGTGAAGTTGTGGTAAGCCTCCATGAAGGCTTCTTGCGCTGCCTTCCAGTTAGCCGGCAGCACTTTTTGCACGTGCAGGCGAATGCGGCGTTGATCGAGCGGAAAGTGCGCGAAATGGTCCGGGAGCACATCAAGCTGTTTGCGCAACGGCGAGGCATCAGGGTCGAGATTAATAAACACAAACCCCTGCCAGGATTCGCAGGCTACTTGCTGCAGCGAGTGGGAGGCTTCGCAGACGTGAGGAAAATCCCAGCGCCCCGGCACATCTTTGAGTACGCCATTGAGATGCCATGACCAGCCGTGAAAAGGGCAGTTGAAGCCCTGGCCGTGACCGACTCCTTGTTCGCCCAGCAGGCGGGTCCCCCGGTGAGTGCAGCTGTTAATGAACGCTTTGATCTCATCGTTCGCGACCCTCGTGACGATTACCGAGTAAGGCCCGATGTCGTACACGTAGTGGTCGCCCACCTCGGGGAGGTGTTCCTCGCGGCACGCCCATTGCCAACAGCGCGACCACATCTTGCTGAGTTCCTGCTGGAGGAACGCCTGGCAGGTGTAACGACTGGCGGGCAGGTCGGTATCGCCGAGAAAGCGGTAGGCTTCCGCGGTCAGCGGCGCGGGAGCGGGCTGCACGTCGGAGGCCAATATGCGGGCGATCGTCTCGCCGCGCGCTCGCGCATCTCCGGGTTTATGATCCGACTCTGCCATTCTCTCAGCGGCTCCGGCTTCTTCGTGTTATTGGCTTACAGTTCGCAGGCATACGCAGAGTATGCGCAGGCCGTGGCCAGACGACAAGCGGGGCCCGGACAGCTCCATACTGGCACGTTGGCGCCGCGCGCAGGGTGACCACTTTCCTTCATAGGGTTTCATCGGCAGCCGGATAACCGCTAAAACGGTTGATCTGTTGCGGGATGTGGATAACGATGCTCCGAAGCAATCTGTTCACCCGATCGAGAGGTTTAGAGCATGGATCAGACCCTACAGACACTCGTCGATAAGCAGGCGATCTACGAGCTTTCCTGTCGGTATATGCGGGGGCTGGATCGAACAGACGCCGAGTTGTTGCTCTCGGTGTTCTGGGACGATGCGTACTGTGAATACGGCTTTATCAATGGCGATGCACCCACCTTTGTCGTGTTTGCCATNACCGCGCTGCGCGAGCACGAATCGAACCAGCACATGATCGGNAATACATTGCTTGAAGTCGAAGGAGACGAGGCGTTCGGTGAAGTCTACTTTCACGCCTATCACAAGGTGAAGTCTGAGGCAGGTTTCGATGACCTGATCGTAGCGGGGCGTTACCTTGACCGTTATGAGCGCCGCGACGGGGTCTGGAAGATGAGCTACCGCTCCGAGCGCGTGGATTGGAGTCGGACGACACCCACCCAAGACCCCTATTACCAAATGATGCCCGACTCGCTTTTCGGGGGGCGTCTTGACGACGCGGTGTATGACCGCAAGGCGCGATACAAGCGTGTGGGCGACGTCGCTGAATAGGCCTTAAAAGGGGTGGCGGNGCGCCGGAGGCATCTCCCCGGCAGGGTGTGTGATGCCCGAGGGCAGATTTGCATCACATTTTTATGGCATCTTTGCGTGCCTGCCAGATGGGCAGGGAAGCGAGGCTGCAGTGCCGTTCATTGAGCCTCGCAGGCGATAGAGTTTAAGCAGTTGGCCGCGATTTTCGGCGCCGCCGCCGCTTGGGCGCGTCGCCGGATTCCGACATCTTTGCTGCAGGTGGTGCAACACTGGAGAACAAATTAGGGAACGCATCGCTTTGATGGGGTAGTCCCATAGCGCCTACAAAGTGAGCCTGAAAATCATCCGCCAAAGCCGTCTCGATACGCTCTGCCTTGGCTATGGTGTCGGCAATTTCAAGCCGCGCGTTGCGATCCAGCAACGCCATTCGCGCGCCGGCACCCGCGGCGTTACCCGCTGAGGTCACCTGTTCAAGGTCACAATCAGGGATGAGCCCCAGCACCATAGCGTGGCTAACGCTGATATGGCTGCCAAAGGCACCGGCCAGACGAATACGATCGACAGTGGTGACGCCCATCTCGTCCATCAACAGCTTGATACCGGCGTAGAGTGCCGCCTTGGCCAGTTGGATTTGGCGTACATCAGTTTGCGTGATCACCACATCGGAGGCCTCAGGATTATCCGTCTCATGTAAAACATAAGACCAGGTCCGCCCGTCTTTTTTGATCCGGTTCGTTTGTTCTTCGAGCGCACCATCGACCACGCCATCAGTCGACACCACGCCGGCGAGATACATCTCGGCGACAACCTCGATAATCCCCGATCCGCAAATGCCGGTCACACCGGTATCCGAAAGAGCCTCGGCAAAACCGGGTTCGTTCGACCACAGTTCGGAGCCAATACATTTGAAGCGGGGTTCCAACGTGTCGCGNTCGATCCGTACGCGTTCGATGGCGCCNATGGTCGCTCGCTGTCCGGCGCTGATTTGAGCNCCTTCAAACGCNGGNCCGGTCGGGCTCGAGCACACCAGTAATCGCTGGTGATTCGCGAGNACAATCTCGGCATTGGTGCCNACATCGACNACCAATGTCATTGCCTCGCTGCGATCGGGCGCTTCAGCAAGGATCACCCCGGCCGCATCGGCACCGACGTGGCCTGCGATGCAGGGCAGGCAGTAGAGGCGGGCCTCGGGGTGAGCGGTCAGGCCGANTTCTGCCGCACGGGTATCAACCGCCTCGCTGGTGGTGAGCGCAAAGGGCGCCGTGCCCAGATTNACNGGGTTAATGCCNAGCANNATNTGGTGCATGATCGGGTTGGCGACCAGCGCGATCTCGAGGATGTCCTCGATCTGACTCGACGCTTCCCCCGACAGTTCAATAAACAGCCCGTTGATCGCTTCGCGAATGGCATCGGTAAGGAGTTCGGCGCCTTCTGGATGCATCATCACATACGAGACCCGGCTCATCAGGTCCTCGCCGTATCGTATCTGTGGGTTCATCACTCCGGCCGAGGCCANGACCTCGCCCGTATTCAAGTCGCATAGATGCGCAGCAACGGTCGTGGAGCCCACATCGATCGCGATGCCGCGCGGCTGGTCGAAGAGTCCCGGCCAGATGGCCGTAATCAGGTGCTCCTGATAGACGGCAACGGTCACACCGCGGTCCTCGCGGGTCAGCGCGCTCTGCAGCGCGTGCAGCTGGGAATGGGCGAGAGAAACCCCGGTAACACCCCATTCCCGCTCGAGGGCTTCGAGCAGAAACTGCACTTCACCCCGGGCGTCATCCAGGCTGGGTTCNTCTATCTGAACGTANTAGAGGCGCGTGGCGGTATCGAGTCGGATGTCTCTCGANTCCATTTCTTTGCGCACAATTTGTCGATGCACCTGGCTCTCGGCGGGCACGTCGATCACGGCATCATCGAGCAGTGTGGTGTGGCAACTCAGGCGTCTGCCAGCTTTAAGCGCGCCCTTTCGCTCTTCAAACTTTTCTTCGGTTTGACTAAAGGGGGAGAGGTGGTCGACGTCCGAGTCGATCTGGTGTTTGGCAAAAGAGCCGGCCACGCAGCTGATCTGGCATCGGCCGCAAAGGCCGCGTCCNCCGCAGACCGAGTCAATGTCGACNCCTAGGCTGCGCGCCGCGTCAAGTAGAGGGGTGCCGCGCGGGAAAAACCCGCGTCGACCCGAGGGCATAAACAGGACTTTGACGTCACCCTCAGTCAATGATCAGGCGCTCCTGCGACGCCC
This sequence comes from Halieaceae bacterium, assembly GCA_002683395.1. Classification (GTDB taxonomy): domain Bacteria; phylum Pseudomonadota; class Gammaproteobacteria; order Pseudomonadales; family Halieaceae; genus Luminiphilus. The sequence goes on from NYTG01000029.1 coordinate 14,177, forward strand.
ACCGCGACGTCCCCGGCCTTCNCCTTCTGCCGCAGGCTCACGATAGGCGCGAATCCATCGGGTGCAGTCGGGGTCNTGCCCCATCATCACGTCACCGCCCCGCACGGCTTGCATCACCTCGGGGTGCAGCGGGCTGGTAATGGCCGAGGTCATCCCCGCGCCCATCGCCATGGTTAAAAATGCGGCGTTGATGCCATTCCGATTCGGCAGACCAAAGCTCACGTTGGAGGCGCCGCAGGTGGTGTTCACCTTCAGCTCTTCCCTAAGTCGTCGCACTAGCGCCATGACTTGTAGTCCAGCAGTATTGATCGCGCCAATTGGCATCACTAACGGGTCGACCACGATATCGCTATAGGGAATGCCATAGTCAGCGGCGCGCTCAACAATCTTTTTCGCCACCGCGAAGCGCACGTCGGGATCCTCGGAAATACCTGTTTCGTCATTGGAGATTGCCACTACGGCAGCCTTGTACTTTGCCACTAGCGGTAAGACGCGCTCCAATACTTCATCTTCACCCGTGACTGAGTTGACCAGTGCCTTGCCCTGATAGACCGACAGGCCGGACTCGAGCGCTTCAACAATCGAAGAGTCGATACTGAGCGGCACATCGGTAATTGATTGCACCAACTGCACCGCTTCGGCGAGGATGCGGGGCTCATCAGCCAGCGGAATGCCTGCATTGACATCAAGCATGTGCGCACCGGCTGCAACCTGTGCCAAGGCATCGGCTTCGACCCGGCTGTAGTCACCGTTTTTCATTTCTTCGGCTAGAATTTTTCGACCGGTCGGGTTGATACGCTCGCCAATCACGACAAACGGTTGGTCGAAACCGATGTGAACTTCACGGGACGCGGAGCTAATGGTTGTTGTGGTCATGAGTGTTGCTCGATGAATAGTAAGTGTATGGAAAAAAGGTTATGCGGCAGGGCGCCAGGGTTCGCGGTTGTTTACAGCGTTGGACCGAGACACGATCTCACCGATGCGATCTTCCAGAGGGTACGCCATGACGTGGACACCGAAGCCCTTTTTCAGCCACTTGGCGTGGCAAATAGACCACAGGCGAACTGACTTCATGAGCTGACCTCGGCGAAGCCCTTTTGCTTAACCAATAGCGCAAGCTGTTCATCCGAGACTTGAGCCTCGACCTCCTTGCCCAAGCGCTGTGCGATGTCTTCGAGGGCGCCTTCTGCTTCAATGCTGTTGGTGACTCGACGCCATTCCTCCAGATACGCGTCGCTGCCGCCTTTGTCGGCGCGCATGGCGGCGCGATCTATCGCTTCCTGAAATCGGGCGCTCAGCATGTACTTGCCGCGCTCACGACCGCGCTTGATCAGCACCTGAGAGGGGATGTCGCGCCATAAAATGTCAATGCGTTGCATGGTTGCCTCCCGGATTCTCTTGCCAGCGTAGGATTTCAGCTGCCATTGCAGTCTGCAGGTCACCCATACCCGTCACCACAACCTCTAAAGGCAAGGCAAGTTGATCGGCAGCGCGCTGCGCCGACTCTAGCAGCTCGCTTTCTTGCGTCTGCGAGAGGTATACCACTCGAGTGTAGTGAGCAAAGAGCGTTTCGCGTAGCTCGGGGTGAGTGTTCAGCTTGAGATCCTCGATCACCAGTCGATCAAAATGTCGCACTAGAAAGTCGGTCAGGTAAAACGTACCCGGTTCGGCTTCGGCCAGCGCATGAAAAATCTCAGAGGTGGCAAAAAATTCATAGCAGTGAGCACCCGGCAGCCGCCGGACATTCCACCGTTGCAGCACGGCATCGAGCCTTCCCCCGGTTCCACAATCGGCATAGGCCACAAATCGATGCTCGTAGTGTTCAGCGTAGCGTTCCAGCAGCGCTTCCACTCTGCCCGGGATGTCATCGGGGCGGTTGTGTAGCGCGGCGTCTAGGCACTGAGGATCGATATGGCTCCAGCCATTGGCTTTTTTCAACGCGCCAATTTCCCGGGCAAGCGCACCGCAGGCGATGACCAGAGTGGGGGCTGGCATCGCCTGGGCGTTCAGGCGCTCTGCGCCAGCCGGCGCTGTCCGACGAGCTGCGCAGCGGTGCTGGCTGCTTCGGCGGCGTCGCGGCAATAGGCGTCTGCGCCAACAGCCTGCCCAAACTCTTCATTGAGCGGCGCGCCGCCTACCAAGACGATGTAATCATCCCGTAAGCCCTTCTCTACGAGGGTATCGATGACCACCTTCATATAGGGCATGGTAGTGGTTAATAGTGCAGACATCCCCAGGATGTCGGGTTTATGTTCTTCCAGTGCAGCGAGGTAATCCTCGACGGCGTTATTGATTCCGATGTCATAGACGTCAAAGCCCGCACCTTCAAGCATCATTGCGACCAGGTTCTTGCCAATGTCATGGATGTCGCCCTTGACGGTACCTATGACCATGGTGCCCACCGGCTTGGCGCCGGTTTCAGCCAGCAGTGGACGCAAAATGGCCATACCGCCTTTCATCGCGTTGGCCGCCAGCAGTACCTCGGGTACGAACAGGATGCCATCGCGAAAATCTATGCCCACAATCGTCATGCCATCGACCAAAGCCTTACCCAGCACCGTGTCGGCGGACCAGCCTCGACCCAGCAGGATTTGGGTGCCCTCTACGATCTCTTCGGTGAGGCCATCGTAGAGGTCATCGTGCATCTGCTCGACGAGGTCGTCGTCCGAGAGCTCTGACAGAATGATATCGGCGTCTTCGTCTGACATGGCGGGGTCTCCTCTCAGTAGTCCCGATCGGCGAATGACGCTTTTTGTTTCGTCATGAACGCCTGAAGTGCTTCGTCAATAGCCGGATCCAGATCTGGTGCCTGGTATTCCGCCAGCATTTTTTTCCATATTGCGTTGGCGCGTTGGGCAGTATCGAGACTGCCCTCAGCCGACCATTGCTCGTAGCTGTTGTTGTCAGCGACGGTGGAGCGATAAAACGCCGTCTCGAAGTTGGCGAGGGTGTGCTCTGAGCCAAGGAAATGCTTTCCCGGGCCGACTTCTTCGAATGCCGCCATCGCCTGAGCGTTTTCAGACACATCGACGCCGTTCAGGAGTACTGCGATCATATTTGCCTGATCACAATCCATGATGAACTTTTCATAGCCCATCGCCAGTCCGCCCTCCAGCCAGCCCGCCGTGTGGAGCATGAAATTGACCCCCGCGAGCGCCGAGGTCTGAAGGGTATTAGCGGCCTCGTAAGCCGCTTGTGCATCGGGTAGTTTGGAGCCACATAGACCTCCACCACTGCGGAACGGTACTCCGAGTCGACGCGCTAGCGCGGCAGCAGCGTAGACCACCATGCTGGGTTCGGGCGTGCCGAAAGTCGGTGCGCCGGTTGCCATGGACACAGCGGCCGCAAAAGTGCCGAAGATCACTGGACAGCCCGGGCGAATCAGCTGCGTCAGGGCGATACCCGCCATGGCCTCGGCCAGAATCTGGGTGACCGTGCCGGTAACGGTAACCGGCGACATGGCGCCGGCAAGAATAAAGGGCGAGACGACGGTGGCCTGATTGTTCCGCGCATAGATCTTGAGTGAGCCCAGCATGGTGCCATCGAAGACAAGCGGTGAGTTCACGTTGATCAGGCTGGTGAGCACGCAGTTCTGGTCGACAAATTCGTCGCCAAAGACGATTTTTGCCATGTCGACAGAGTCCTGGGCCCGACGCCAGTGAGTGACCGAGCCCATCAGGGGTTTATCGCTGTACTTAAAGTGGCTGTAAACCATGTCGTAGTGGCGCTTATTGACCGGCAGGTCGACGGGCTCGCAAACGGTGCCGCCGGAGTGGTGCAAGCCGGGCGCCATGTAGGCGAGCTTTACGAAATTTTGGAAGTCCTCGATGGTCGCATAACGTCGACCCTTGTCGAGGTCGTGCACGAAGGGTGGGCCATAGGCGGGAACCAGCACCGTGCGCTTACCGCCGATCGTAACGCTGCGCGACGGATTGCGCGCATGCTGCACATATTCACTGGGTGCCGACGCTTGAATAATGCTGCGACACAGGCCAGTGGCAAAGCGCACGCGTGTGCCATCGACGTCAGCACCCGCGTCGCGGAACAGATCCAGCACTTCAGGGTCATCGAGAAAATCAATGCCGATCTCGGACAGCAATTTGTCGGCATTGTGCTCAATCAGTTGGAGATTTTCTTCGCTAAGAATTTCGACGTAGGGGATCTTGCGCTCGATGAAGGGAGCAGCCTCCGCGGCAGACGATCCCCGAGCCTCACGTCGTCCGGCCCGACCCCCGCCTTTTCGCCTGCTCGCACGTTCACTCATCGCGCTACTTCCATTACGAGGCGTTTCTCACCTCTTGCCTTTTTTCCGGTCTGATCGAGTCGCCCTTTAGGGCTTCACAACTCGACTATGCCGGGCCAAGACGACCCTCGAAAGCGTCCGTTTATGTTAACGCCAAAGCCAGCATAACGGTACTTTTTTCGCCGCTGAGCCACCTCCACGTATGGCCGCTACTGTGGAGCGGTTGGCGCTTTAAGGCTTGGACTAAACCGACACGTAGAAGACCAAAAGCGACATCAAAAACTGACAAATTTGGGTGGCTCTGTAGGATCAGTCGGCCGGGCCGGATTTTGCAGATGCGGACACAGTTGCCCAAATAGATTGACGCTTTTTCACGCGGAGGGTTAGGCTCCCGAGCATAAGAACGGGGGTGTGGTATGTCGATCGATTCTCAGGCTCGTATCGTAATTGTCGGGGGCGGCATCATGGGGGTGGCGCTGGCCTATCATCTTGCCGAGGAAGGCGAGACCAATGTGATGCTGATCGAGAAGGGCGAGCTGACCTCGGGCTCGACCTGGCACGCAGCGGGT
>NYTG01000030.1 GCA_002683395.1 Halieaceae bacterium
GATAGCACTCCGGATTGGGACCAAAGTGACCACAATCGCCCGGAATTTCTATCACCTCAAAACCCAGCTGCTTCGCAAACACCTTATTGGGCTGAGGGTTAACGGTCATATCGCGCTCAAATACAACTGCGAGCACGCTCGGTTGTCCCATCGCCTGCAATCGCGCCTCAAACTCCGGACGATCACGCCGAATATCATGCCGCCCTGAAGCAGCCGTTTGGCTCGCGCGGTCGCGCAGTTTGGATTCAGTATCGAAACGTGCCATCCCGGCCAACCAGTCTTCGAAATGTTCGAGGGACTGCTCACGATTAAGGTATTCCGGTGTCCAGAACACCATGCCATCAATCAAACCCAACAGATCTGCTTTCCGGCGAAGGGCCTGCGGAGAATCTTCTGGAAGGGCCATGACCTCCTGCCAGGCACGACCCTTCAATCGATCGTAAAAGGTATACCAGGGCGTGCCCTCAATCGGCACAAAGTGCGTCGCAAAGGTTGGATGCATCATGAGCCATTCGTAGGTTTGATAACCTCCCATGGACGCGCCCACCACAGCATGAAGATGTTCGATACCCAGATGCTCGGTTAATAACTTGTGTTGCGCGCTTACCTGGTCGCGGATCGTAAAGACGGGGAAAGGCTTTTGCGCACTGTTTGACGGCGATGAGGAGATGCCATTACCTAACGCATTGACCGCGATCACAAAGTAATCATCGGTGTCGACAATGCCTTCGGGGCCCAAGTAATGAGAGGTCGCAAGACCCTCTGCGCTGCCGTTGAACCACGTGGGCATGAGCACGATATTGCCGAGGTCTGGCGCCAGCGTACCGTAGGTTCTGAAGGTGAGCCGGCAATTCTGAATCACCTCACCATTTTCCAGCGCACACTCGCCCAGCTGCGCGGTATGTAATCTTCCCTCATGGGCGCCAGACAGCCAGTCGGTGGCCGTCTCCGCGCTGACAAACGGGGTAAAAGTCACTAACGCTGCACACAGGCAACCTAGTAAGTGGTCAGTCAGATTGTGACGACAACGCATCCCCGCACGCTCCCCTCTTCGATGATCTCGTGGGCCTGTGCCATCTGCTCAAATAGCAACCTGTCGGCAATTCGATGCTGCAGAGTATTGCTGGTCAGCAGCGTCTGCGTGTCGGCCACCGCCTGCGCCTTGGCGTCTTCCGGCATCGCATAAACAATCACCATACGTACCGTGAGATCCATGAACATCATGGTTCGAAATGGCAGGCTCGGCTCGGGCACCACGGTGCTTGAATAAGTGGCAATGGTCGCACCGATGCGAACGCACTTCAGCAACTCAGGCAGGTTGGCGCCAAACTCCACGTCGATCACACGATCCATTTTTTCGCCGTCGGTGAGATCGAGTACTTGCTCACCCCAACCGGGCTCACGATGATTCACCACCCTGTCTGCCCCGGCAGCCTTGCTAGCAGCAGCGTCGGCTTCATTGCTCGCCGTGGCTATCACACGTGCGCCCCCGTGGCGCGCCCATTGGATCGCATAGTGGCCGACGCGACCCGCACCCCCGGTCACCAAGATCCGCTGATCGGTGACGGGGCCATCGGCGAACACACAGCGATGTGAGGTCAGCACGGGAATGCCCAGGCAGGCGCCCACATCGAAGTCCGCACTGTCGGGCAGTCGCGGTGCACGAAGGCTGTCGATAGCGACGTATTCGGCGGCGGTGCCGTGCAAGCGCCCATGCTGGGCCTGATAAACAAACACCCGCTCACCGATTCTCGATGCCTGCACCCCCGCACCCACCGCAGTGATGACCCCCGCACCATCGCTATGGGGCACTACTGGCCCGATATCCAGAAGATCCGGGAACGCACCCGCACGCTTTTTCACATCGGAGGGATTCACGCCGGTGGTGTGTAGCCTCACCAGCACCTCTCCCTGTCCGGGCTCGGGAGTTTGCCGGTCGCCGATCTGCAATACCNNGCGGGCGGGGCCGAACTGATCAAACCAGCACGTTTTCATCGCNNACTCCTCANNGNTCCAACCAATTGGNGAGACTCTCGGTATGGCCATCGATACCAATGGTTTGGCCAGAGACCATGCGCCCGCCAGGCCCCGAGAGAAAGCACACCATCGCCGCAATATCTTCAGCNCTGGCGAAGTCCCGCAAGGAACTCTGNCGCTGGTAAACCGTGCGGATGTCCTCGGCGCTAACCCCTCGCTCCTCGGCATCGCGTTGAATCACGCGCTCTATCCGCTCTCCTCCGACGCTCCCCGGGCAAAGCNCATTGACACGGATGTTCCATGGCCCCAGCTCCATCGCCCAGGTCTGGGCAAGGCCAATGGCCGCCCACTTGGACGCGACGTAAGGGGAGCGCAACGGGCAACCATAACGGCCCGCACTAGAAGACATATTGAGGATCACGCCACTGCGCTGCAGCTTCATTAATGGGATCACGAGGCGGGTGAGATAAAAAAGACTATTGAGGTCGGTATTGATGGTCGACTGCCACGCCTCCACCTCGATCTCTTCCACGGGTTGCTGCGGTCCGGCGATACCGGCGTTATTCAGGAGCACGTCNACCCGATCGCAAGCGCCCATCAGTNAGGCAAACGCTGTCTCGACTTGCGCNGGGTGTGAGACATCACACACGACTGCNGNACCNTCGCCAAANTCNGCCTCAAAGGCCGCAACCGCCTCGACATTAATGTCGAGTGTCAAAACCCGATAGCCCGCTGCGGCAAGGGCACGCGCGCATGACAGGCCAATCCCCGAGGCACCAGCTGAAATAATCGCTACAGGCTGATCTGTCATACGGCGATCTCACTTCTCACACCTCCCAGCTTTCAGCCGGGCGGTGGAATATTCGCTCTGACGAGCTGCGTCACTGCCCTAGCGGGCTTTCACGCGCCCTATATTATCGCGGTGGATGATCCTCACGCAGCGTCTTTAGCAACCCCCAGCCGGATAGCCAAAATGTAAAGGTCAGGGGCAACGACACCACGAGCGTCGCAGTTTGCGCCTCTTTGATACCACCGGCATACATCAGACCAATCGGCAGGATCGCAAGCGCAACGGCCCAAAAAACGCGGTGCCATCTCGGTGGGTCCTCAGACTCGCCGAGTGACTGGGTTGCTGATGCCGCCAGAGTATAGGAAGCGCTGTCGTAGGTGGTTGAAACGAAAATAACGGCCACAACCGCGAACACGCCAATGATCAGGCCNGACATCGGCAAAGTGTCGAGGCCTGCCACGACGGCTGCATTGCCGCCCTCGGACTGCATAATGCCGACGACGTCCAGCTCACCACTGAGCTGGAGACTCAGGCTGTGATTACCCAGCACCAGAAAGAATAGCCACACGCCAAAGGAACCAAATAACAGCATCCCTACAACCACTTCACGGAGGGTGCGGCCTTTNGAAATTCGCGTGACAAATAATCCTACGAACGGCCCGTAGGCAATCCACCATGCCCAGTAAAAGACGGTCCAATCGCCCACGAACCCCGTGTCATCAATAGGGTCTGTCCAGAAGGTCATGGCCAGCGTGTTTTGAAACAGAAATCCGAGCGAATTCACCGCCATTTTCAGGAGAAACAGCGTATCGCTCGCGAGCAACACCGCCACCAGGAAAAAAAGTGCCAGTCCGATATTTAGCGTGCTGAGACGCCTGATACCTGCTTGAAGACCCATCCATACGCTAAAAGCGAACACCGCAACACAGATCGTCACGACCACCAGCTCGAGGGCAAAGTTGGCGGGCACCCCCGTCAATCGATTGATAAAGGCGGCTATCAACGGTGTTGAAAAACCCAGTGAGCTNCCCGCTCCACCGATCAATGCAACCATAAAAAAGCTGTCCATTAATCTTGCGGGCAAAGAATTCTCGCGNCCTTTCAGCCAGAAGTGGGCAGAAATACTATATTTCAGCTGAGGGATGCGACGNACATAAAACGGGTAAGCGATCGCCATTGTGGGCAAGCAGTAAAGGGCCCAGGCAACGAATCCCCAATGATGCAAACCATAAGACGATGACCAGAGATACGCATCATGAGAAAAAGGCTCGGCGCGAAACGGCGGCGCCTGAATGTAGTAAGCCCATTCGATACCGCTCCAGTACATCAGCCCCGCACCAATGCCCGCAGCAAAGAGCATGGAGATCCAACTAGCGGTGCTAAATTCGGGCGCACCGTCACCCAGTTTGATGCGGCCGTATTGGCTCATGCCGATGTACAACACCACCACTAAGGCCAGCGCACCGGTGAGAATATAGAACCAGCCAAAAGTGCCCGCGATCCAGGCATAGGCTTCCCTGAGAAGCTCAGCGCTCTGTTGCGGAAAAACCAGCAGCGGAATTGACATGCCCAGCAGTATCGAGACCGTCAGACCGAAGTTCACTCTGTCAATTTGTTGAGCCAAAAGTACCGCGCTTTTTATTCTGTGACGACCTGCCTTCGCTAGCCAGTATACACAGCCCTATTCATCTAAGCCGACTGGTGTTCGTACGATGATATAAAGCGGCACTCACCCGGGAAGTGAGTCCAAACACAGGGAAGCCAGAACGCTGCGCTGTCCTTGAAACGGCCGCCGCCCGTGCATGACCTGATAGTTGTCGATCAAGGCCACATCGCCGGACTCCCACGGCAGGTCAAATACCAGTTCGTAGGCGATTTCGACCGCCGACTGCACGTCAGCGTCATCAAAGGCTGAGCCGTCACCGTAGGTGACCGAGCGGGTGCTCTCATTACGCTGATCCTGCCAGCCACAGAATGCGGCAATCAGCTGGTTGAAGAACACTTCTCTGCCCGAGGGTGACTGCCTGATAAGCGAGAGCGCGGGCGTTGTGGTGCGGATCGCATCATCTCGCAACCATTGCCATTCATATTCCAGTGCTGCCAATCGCGCCTCGGCCGCCTCTTTGGATGCCACGTTCAGTGTCTGGCGCCAACTTCTTCCCTGCCCCGAAGAGGCGTCAGCCTCGGCGGGCATAGTGAGCGAATAGCGTGCGCCATGCTGTCTACAGCGGGCCACAAAACCCGGCAGCTGCTCTGACAGGATGTTGAGCAAGACGTCGGATCGGCAGAGCGGCGTCGCGCCACCCGATGCAGCGGCCTGCTCACAAAAGAAGAACAGGTGGCTAGGGAAGTACGGCGTTTGGGCCATCTCGTGATGCAGAAAAATCTCTACCTTCTGAGGCGCCTCATTGGCGGTAAAGACGCGCGGCGTGCGGTTGTGCCGCACCGCATTCGACAGCGACTCGTCATAGGGAAAATTGGGTAGGCCAAAGCCGGCCACAAAATCATCGAAGGCCTGCGCCTCCGACACCCCACAGCCACGAAACAGGATCGCGCCGTGGGCCGCCAGTTTTTCGGCGAGCATAGGGGCCTGTTCGTTCAAGTCCTGCCGCGAAACCGGGCCTTCTATCGCCATTACGAGGGGGAAATCAGCGTCACTATGGTGCTGCTGGCCAGCAACCGGCCGCTGCTCAAACCTCAGCATATTGAAACCATGATAAGCACTGGTTGCCCTCTACCCTCAGCCGTCACATCAGTCATGACATTAGTCATAGATGGGGAAGAAGGTGCCAAAAGCTTCCTCGCAGAAGTGCCCCGGATCGTTAAAGCGCCGGTTGCGGTTCAGGGCAGAGATCGCGCTCATTTCGGCCTCGTTCAACTCAAAATCAAATAGCAGCTGGTTTTCTTTTAATCGCTCCACTCGGCTGGTCTTGGGGATGACCGCAGTGCCCCGCTGGATGCCCCAGCGCAACACCACCTGTGCCGGCGTCCGATCCACTCGCGCGGCGGCCTCCTTTACAGCCGCTTGCTCGAGCACCGATTCACCCATGTCAGCCATATTGAGCTCCAAATAAGACAGCGCACCCAACGGCGAAAAGGCAGTTACCGCCATGTCGTACTGTGCCGATGCGCGCAACAATCGCTCTTGGGTCAGATAAGGATGCGACTCGATCTGCAGCATGGCCGGCTTGATCTGGGAGTACGCCATCAAGTCATGGAGTAGCCCAGTGTTGTAGTTACAGACACCGATTTCCTTGACCAAGCCCGCGTGCACCAGCTCTTCCATCGCCCCCCAGGTATCAGAGAGCGGCACCGCATCGGGCGCCATCACGGGATTTTCTGCAGCAGGGTCAGCAATCCACTCCGGAGGATAACGAGTGTCAAAGTCGACATACTGGAGCGCAATCGGGAAGTGAATGAGATACAGATCCAGTTCACTCAGGCGGAGGTCTTTCAACGTGCGCTCACAAGCGGCGCGAACATGCTCAGGCCGGTGAAAGGTATTCCACAGCTTTGAGGTGATCCAGAGATCCTCACGCCTCACGAGCCCGTCAGACAGTGCCGCCTGTAGCCCTTCGCCCACTTCGGCCTCATTGCCGTAGTCGGCCGCGCTGTCCAGGTGTCGATAACCCTCAGCAATGGCCGAACGGACCATCTCCGCGGTGTCGTCCCGGGCGATCTTCCAGAGACCGAGCCCAATGGCAGGCATCTTTCCGCTACCCACCGGTATGGTTGCTGTCACGCAGTTCTCTCCTTTAGTTCAACTATTAATTGACGCATCAAAAAAGGCCGCAATACCGTTTTCTTCACAGAACGCGCTCACATCGACCTCTCGCCCAATCCGCATCGAGTGCTGGGCAGCACTCGCCACAATCAGCGACCAGAGTGCCTGCTCGGGCGTCGCCGCGTCCACCTCCTGCCCCGCCAGCTGCAAATTAAAGGCGATATGTTCAAAAAAGGTCGCGCCGTAATGGCCGCTGGCTTCAATCCAGTCCGGATAGCCCACGGGCACACCGCGGTAAGCGGGATGCTCGGGTACCTCTACCAGCAGCTGCGCTGTTGAGGGGGTATCGGGTTGAAAGCTGGCCTGTTCACTGGCCACCAAACGGCCGTGCTCGCCTACTACCACCAACTCTTCATACAGCTCCCGGCAAAACATGTTGAGCGTAAAGCTGGCCCGCACACCATTGTCATAGTCGATGATCACCATGGCGTGGTCATCAATGTCAGATTGCTCGCCCTGCCACTCAAAATCCAGAAAGTTCACCGCCTGGTCACCGCTGGCATAAACCCGCCTAGGCCGTGACTGCGCGACGACATTGATGAGATCAAAATAATGGCAGCATTTTTCGACCAGGGTGCCGCCGCTGTTGCGATTGAACTTGTTCCACTGATTCACCTTGTCCAAAAAAGGCGGCCGATACTCAGACATGGCAACGGTCTTGACCTGCCCGAGTGCGTTCGGTGCTGCCACTGCCTGCAGTGCCTCCACGTATTGCGCCTTGAAGCGATATTGCATCCCCAGCTGGATGACAGCGGGGTAATCCCGCGCCAGATGTACGATGTCCATGGCGTCCGCCAAGGTCGTGGCCATCGGCTTCTCGAGCAAAACAGGTTTGTGGGAGGCAGCAACAGCGTGCAGGACATCCCGGTGCGTGTGGTTGGGCGTCGCAATCACAATCGCGTCTACCGCGTCATCCAGACAGGCCTCACTCAGATCGCGATAGATCGTGAGCGGCGCTTTGGTCAGTAAGCGCCAGTCGGAGCACGCCCACTCGAGGCTCCCCCCATCGGGATCGACAATGCCCTGCACGTCTGCCCAGCCTAGTAATTGAGACACGCGCAGATGCTCTCGCCCCATCATGCCCGCCCCCACTATCAGCAGGCGGGGTTTGGGCTGGCTCGTTAGGTAAGGATTCTCTGACGTGAGCGCGGCGACGCGTTCTGCGGTAGTACCTACCAAGGGAGAGGGAGACTTTGTCACGCCCTGACTCCAGACTCGCTAGACAGACGGCGATGCCAACCGCACCACAACGCTACATTGAGCCCAAGCAGACCCAGCAAAACGGGCACCAAGAGATTCGAGCCATCGCCCGCCAGACCGATGGGTGAGAACACAACATAGAGCGCCACCACGCAGGACAGCAGCGTCACCGCACAGGGTTGCGCATAGGCCCAGCGCGTCAGGTCCACTTCTGCGGTCTGTCTGATGGTCGCCTCCTCTTGTCGCGGGCGCCACACGCCGATCGCGAGCATCATCGCAACTTCCAGAACAAACAGGATCGCGTAAAGGTGCAGAAAATGCACTGGCAAGAGGTCCTTGAGCACAAACTGGAAAGTGCCATAGGCAACGATGTGGAAAACGATCACCACCTTGGCCGCCACCGCGGGCACCTGCCGGGTAAACAGACCAATCACGACAATCGCGATCATCGGAATATTGTAGAAGCCCGTGAAAATACGAATGACCTGCCACAGTCCCTCGGCAGCAAACTGCAACAGCGGCGCGACCAGTAAAGAAAAGCCGGTCATCACCAGCCCCACTCGCTTGGCCACCCTCACCATCTCAGAATCAGAGACCGCTCTGCCAACGAGCGGCTGATACACATCAATACAGAACAGCGTCGAGGCGCTGTTGATCAGTGAGTTGAAGGAACTCAGCACGGCGCCCAGCA
>NYTG01000031.1 GCA_002683395.1 Halieaceae bacterium
CATAGCGATCACATCACGACCTCCCGTAAGTGTAATCGGGGAGGCGCGTGACAGGTCGCTGCGGTCAACTGAGGTTCGGCGATTGAACTCTTCAATGCCCACTAGGGCGATCACGAACAGCAACATCAGTGATGCCAGCTTCAGGGCAGCTTCTGTATCCCCGAGCCCAATCCAGGTGCGATAGATGCCGGTAGAAAAGGTGGGTACCGCAAAGTAACTGACTACGCCAAAATCCGCGAGAGTCTCCATTAAAACAAGGGCGAGACCGCCAATAATGGCGGGGCGAGCGGCTGGGAACGCGATTCGAAAAAAAGCACTGTACGGGCCATGTCCCAGGACCCTAGCGGCATCAAACTGGGCGCCTGACCGCCCTGCAAAGCTATTGCGAGACAGCAGGTAGATATAGGGATACAAAACCAATGACAAGAGCAGCGCGGCACCGGGCATGCTGCGGATCGATGGCAATTGCAGTTCGTCGATCTGGAGAGACAGCCATAGTCGTAGGGTGGTCTGTACTGGACCAGACACTTCTAAAAGATCGGTGTAGACATAGGCCACAATATAGGCGGGAGCGGCTAGCGGTAGCATTAATAGCCAAGCCAGAGTGCGTTGCCCTCGAAAAGTACAGGCGCCGATCAGCCAGCCAGTTGAAACGCCAAGGACTAATGAGCACGTCCCGGTGAGCCCCATGAGGACGATCGAATTCACAACATACTCGGTGAGCACTGTGGCTTTTAAGTGATTCCAAATCGGACTGGGTGCGGTGGTGATGGAAAGTAGTGTGACCAAAATAGGCACGCACACCAGGCCCGCTATGAGCCAGGCGGTCAGTGTCCAAAGGGCGCTAGATCGCGTTAATGAGTTGCGCATAAACTGTCGCGTGCCGTTATTTCAGTGGTAGTGTGTTGAGATGCTAGTGATCGATAAATTGTCGCACCAATTCAATGAAAGCGGGGTGCTCAAAGACATTTCATTTCGCGGTGATAGCGGCCAGATTACCTGTTTAATCGGACCATCAGGGTGCGGTAAGACCACGTTGCTTCGGCTTGTAGCCGGATTGCTGAGGGTGCAGCGCGGGCAGATCAGTCTTGATGGCACCGTTTTGGCGAACGCTTCGATAAGTTTGCCGCCAGAGCAGCGCTCGGTTGGGATGGTGTTTCAAGAGGGGGCACTTTTCCCGCACATGAGCGTTGCCGACAATATTGCATTTGGTTTGACGAAAAAAACCGGGCATAAGCAATCTCTCGATTGGCTTAAACGGGTTGGCTTACCAGATATGGGGGATCGCTTTCCAGATAGTTTGTCTGGAGGTCAACGTCAACGCGTAGCGCTGGCACGAGCTCTGGCGCCAGAACCACGGGTGCTCCTGTTTGACGAGCCTTATGCAAATCTCGATGTGCCTCTCCGCCGGGCGTTACGTGAAGATGCTTGGCAAATTATCCGCAACACCGGCTCGGTCGGATTGTTTGTGACGCACGATCCCGACGAGGTGTTGGCAATGGCGGACCGCGTGGTGGTGCTGGATAGCGGCGCTATGGTGGAAACGGGAACGCCTCAATCCTTGTACGAGGCACCGAGGTCGGCCTATGGCGCGCAGCTTTTTGGCGATCCACAGGTGCTTAACGCTGTCATCGATGACGATGGTATCCGCACTGAAGTGGGGGTGTGGGACCGTTCGGCTTTGATCGACCCGGCCGTGCCAAATGGCGCTGTTAGGCTAGTCGTGAACGCGGATAACCTGATGATCGACGTCGACTCGGCAGGATTCGTGGTGGACAAGATCCGTGCTGTGGGACGACTCGACCGCATTTATCTCAAGTCAGAGCAGGATGCCGGCGTCACGGTAGTAGATTGCGTGAGACCCCAGGGGGTTTTTGTGGTGGCGGGAATGCGCGTTCGCGTGAAGCCCTTAGCTGGGAGGGTGTTTGCAGAAAAGCGGCAGTAGATTGCAAAATATAATGATTCTCATTACGATTAATAATTCTGTGCCTATTATGGGTTACTAATATGCGTTACTCACCGCTTACCGCCGTTATCTGTATCACCGCTCTGTTGCTGAGTGCCTGCGACACTGACGGGCCGCTGACTGGTGCCGGTGAAGTGAACCTGTATTCCTCCCGGCACTACGATACCGATCTGGCTCTCTACGATAACTTCACTGAGGCTACCGGGATCACGGTTAACCTGATTGAGGCAGGCGCAGATGAGTTGATTGCCAGGATTCAGAGCGAAGGTAAGGCCAGTCCCGCTGACATCCTCATTACCGTAGACGCAGGACGTCTTTGGCGAGCGGAGCAGGCGGGAATCTTTCAGTCAGTCGACTCGGCGATACTCAGCGAGCGATTGCCAGCGCCCCTGCGGCACCCTGGAAACCTGTGGTTTGGGCTGTCAAAGCGAGCGCGAGTCATTGTTTATAACCTTGCGGCGGGGCTCCCAGTGCCGCTCAGCGACTACAGTGACCTCGCGGACCCCGCGCATCGAGGCAAGGTCTGTATCCGCTCCTCGAGTAATATTTATAACATCTCGCTGATGGCCGGCATCGTTGCTCGAATGGGCGAAGAAGCCGCAGAAGTCTGGGCTGAGGGTGTTGTCGAAAATTTTGCCAGACCCCCACAAAGCAACGATACGGGCCAAATCCGGGCTGTAGCGAGTGGCGAGTGCCAAATAGCGGTCGTCAATACTTACTATCTTGCTCGACTGGCAGCGTCCGACGATCCTGCCGATCTGGCGGTAGCGTCGGCGGTGGGCATTATTTTCCCGGGCCAGCAAGCTAATGGAACGCATATCAATATCAGCGGTGCAGGTGTTGTCGCATCGTCAAAAAATAAAGGCAACGCCATTCAGTTTCTGGAGTATTTGACCAGTGACAATGCGCAAAGCTTATTTGCTGACGGCAACGCCGAATACCCCGCTGTCCCAGGTATCGGCGCTTCGTCGACGGTTGTGGGCTTGGGGGAGTTCAAGGAAGAGACGCTGAATGCGGCTGAATTGGGTACTCATCAGGCGACCGCGGTGATGGTGTTTGATCGTGTCGGCTGGCAGTAGCTGTCTATGTTTGCAGTTTTTAAAATCGAGAATAAAAGGAGTAGCCAATGAAAAATTATTTCGTAGCAGTGCTTGCGCTGTGTTTCGCCAATGTCGTGATCGCTGATGGTCACGGTAATAAACTTTCTTTTGAGGCACGCCAAGAGCCTGCGGAGATGACGATTACGTCAGTAAACCTGGCTCAGGGTGGCGGAACCATTACGGCAGTGGGTGATATGGGCGAGTACGGGCGGGTATACACGACTTACACGCTGACGGCTGATCCGGGTGGCATGGCGGGCACGGTGCAGGGAGAAGGCAGAGGCGCGTTGCAGGACGGCACCTTTGTATCGGGTTCTGGCCCGGGCGCTTACTACCGCGATGGCACGACGTTCACGATGCATGTTTTCTTCAAAATTAGCGACGGTACTCAGAACCTCGATAAAATTGTGTTTGACGCCGCTACCGGTTCCTTGACTCATGACGTTTATGTCGTCAAGTAAGGCTCAAGGTTTGGGTTAGGCCTCAGATTAATCTGGGGTCGCAACTCAGGAAATTGACGATGACTGCGCCCTGATAGAGTTGGAGCGTACCGCCTACAACAGCATGATTCTGCCCATTTGCGCGCACAATAATGCGCACAGCACTGTTAGACGAATCGTCTGGGCAATCACTGACTAAGCCGTCGAGGTAAAAGCCTTGCGCCGGCATTTCGGATCGAACTCATCTTCGAGCCGTTGCCGGTGTAACGGATTAGATTATAGAGGCCGCCATCACCAGCAGTACGGCTGCCGCTGTGACGATCGAATAGGTATCTGATGTGGTCATAATGTGCTCCTTCACTGTTATGACGTCTCTCAATCCACATTTACTCCCTAGCCCTGACTTTTTCGCAGGTATTTGCCGCTACGATCGCTTTGGTGTTTGATAAACCTCCTCATTAAGGGAGTGGAATGCAGATGCGGTTGCAGGATTTGAAATGTGTGGTGACGGGCGGTGCCAGTGGCATTGGCGCTGCGACGGTTCGACGGTTCGTTGCAGAGGGTGCTGAGGTGTGCATTCTCGATCGCGATCTTCCTGCTGCCGAGGCGCTGGCGTCGGAACTGGGTCCGGCACATTTTGCACTGGAACTCGACGTGCGCGTTGAGTCAGCAGTCGCCCAGGCCGCTGAGGCGGTCTATGACCGATGGAGCCGAGTCGACGTGCTGGTCAACAATGCGGGCTCGGAGCTCAACAAGACCTATAGCGATACAACGGAGGAAGAGTGGGACAGAGTGCTCGACACCGACCTCAAAGGACCGTGGCTGCTCTGTAAGCATTTTGTGCCGCCCATGGTCGAGTGCGGCTCGGGCAGCGTGATTAATATTTCGTCACTCAATGGTTTGGTGGGGTTCCCGCTCTCTACCGCCTATGGGAGCGCCAAAGGCGGGCTGGTAGTCTTTACTCGCGACATGGCCATCGAGCTTGCTGCCACCGGCGTGCGGATAAACTGTGTCTGCCCGGGGGTGATCGAAACGCCCATGATGGAGCGCTGGACCGACCTGATGCCCGATAAGGAAGAGGCCAAGAGTATGCTGAGGGGCGTCATGCCTATCGGTCGGATGGGTACGGCTGAGGAAGTGGCCGGCGCGATCCTGTTCTTCGCCTCGCCGGACTCGAGTTTGTGCCAGGGCGCGATACTCAGTGTGGATGGCGGGTTTACTGCGCAATGACTCGCTGTCGGATGCCGTCACACGATTAAGTTATTCTATCGAGATGCTTCTGGGAGATGCAGCCAATGCCAAAATCGTATTTCCACGCTCTGGTCGCCGCCGTTGTTTCAGCGTTTATGACTCAGGTTGTTTATGCACAAAGTTTTGATCAAACGGTAGAGGCCTATGGTGGCGCCGCCGCTTTCGACATCATTCTTGTTCAGGATTGTTCGGTGCTCGATAACAGTGCGGAAGCCTCGCTAGACCAGATTTACAACGCGAAACTCTGCTCAGCAGAGGAGGACTCAGCCCTTTTCGATGTGGCGAGCCTTTTGCGATCTAAGGGTTTTCATACAGTTGAGGTTGCGCTGTCATCGGCGGGAGCACAGGTGAGGCCTGACTCGAGTCAGAGTATCGAGGCAATTCAGTCTATCTACTCCGCACCTGAACTATCGGCTAAAACACGGGATGCTTACATCGCGACTCTTAGACGGATCGCCAGAGGGATCGATGTGGATGCAGAGGCCCACGAATTGCACGCGAGTGAGCTCGCGTCGCTCGGGCTCGCAGAGAATCAAGTCGTTATATTTCTGGTGACCGACGGGCAGCGAGTGACGGCGGCAGAAAGTGTCGCTCAGGGTGTGGCGACTACTGTTCTGACCCTCGGTTGGCTCACGGCATGGGAGCAATCAGGATTTTTCAGTCTCGCCACAGCGATCGACGCTTCAGGTGCGGTGGCTTGGTATGGTTACCGCGGGCCCTACTCCGTGTCTGGCCCTGAGGCCTACCGGGAGATGATTCTCTCGATATTTGATCTATAGCCTGCTTCAGCCCAAAACGCCTTCTTTTTTTAGGGCGGTGATTCGCTCATCACTCAGGGCAAAGGAGGCCAGCACGTCTTCGGTATGCTCGCCATGGGCCGGCGCAGGGCGCGAAGGCGCCAGCCGCTCCCCCCCGAAACGCGGCGGTGCTTTGACGATACGCATTTTGCCCAGATGAGGGTGGTCTACTTCCGCGATGCTGTCGTTGGCACTCAATTGCTCCTGAGCGAGCACTTCGTCACGGCTTAGGCACTTTGCGCAGGGCACCTCGACCTCGCGGAGCAGGTGAAGCAATTCGTCACTGGTGTACTGCAGACATTTTTCAGCGACCAGCTCTCGAAAGGCGAGCAGATTTTCCATCAATTTTTTCATCGTATTGAAGCGCTCATCCTGCAGCAGGTGAAGCAGTCCGATAGCATTGAGCATACGCCCCTGCATCTCCTGATTGGCAGCGGCTACCGTGATGCCACCATCCTTCGTGAGAGTCAGGTCGTAAAGGATATCGATTAATAGCCCGCCCGGAATCGCATCCTCATCGAGAAGCGCATGATTCTGGAAGCCGTCGGGGAACATAAAAAAGAGACCGGCATCGAGCATGGACAGATCAATCAGCTGACCCTTGCCGTTGCGCTCGCGCGCAAATAGCGCGCTGGTGACGGCCTGGCTGGCGGTATACGCCGTGATCTTGTCACATAGGAGTGAGCGGATGAAGGCGGGAGATTCGTCGCTGCCCTGAGTGGCAGCCATTCCCGAATGTGCCTGAATAATCGGGTCGTAGGCCGGAGCACGGCGGAGCGGTCCTTCAGTACCGAATCCCGAGATAGCCATGTAGATGAGTTGGGGGTTGATCGACTGGAGCGCATTGCAACCCAGATTCAGCGTGTCCATGGTTCCCGGGCGAAAGTTATGAATGACCACATCCACCTGTGGAATCATGTCACGAATGACCGTCTGACCCGCCTCGCTCTTAAGGTCAATCTTGATGGATTCTTTACCCCGATTACATCCCGCGAACAGCGAGGAGATATCGCCTTTGCGCGCGCCGATGTATCGCATGGGGTCGCCCGAATCGCTGGGCTCTACTTTGATGACTCTCGCGCCCTGCTCGGCGAGCATCATGCTTGCCAACGCCGCCGTAATCATCGTCGAGAACTCGAGGATGGTGACGCCTTCCAATGGTTTCATAACAGTGCCCCGCTGATGGGTTAGGTATTGCGCGCCCGACGCCAGTGGTAAATACCGCTACATCGCTGCGCTTTTTGCATCGTTGGCCGTAAACCTAGGTTCAAACCGGCACAAAGGCAATGGCGGGTGCTGGCGGCCACCGGCCTGTGATGCCATTGTGTCGATATCAGATGGGCACGCAAGCCGCATCTGGGTGTCTTTACCAAAGGGGAGGGATCATGAAACGACTGTTTTGGATTGCGCTGTGTTCGGTGGCGCTCAGTGCGCGCGGCGACGAGGCCGCGATTTTGGACAAAGACTTACGCATTATGATGGAGTGGTTTCCCGGGGTTTATGACAATCAGGAGCAGGTGTATTTCGAGGAAGAGCAGGGGATCGATGAGTCGCTGCGCCACGAGCGTATCCATCATGTCTTCGAGCCCGCTGAGCTACCGGCGTTTGGGCAACATGTCTTTTATGTGCAGCAGCACCTCAACGACGACCCTGCCCAAATTTATCGGCAGCGTATTTATGCCTTCCGGCCCGATTACGAAGCAAACGCGATCCGCCTCACGATTTACACTCCTAATGACGTGGCGCCCTTGGTCGATGCGCACCTCGACCCCGCAAAGCTCGCCGGGTTAACGCCCGAGCAGACCCGTGTTTTATCGGGGTGCGATGTCTTTTGGCAGCGGCGAGCGAATCACTTTGTCGGTTATATGGAGCCCGATGCCTGCTCCTATGTGTCTAGAGAGAGCAATAAACGCATTATTTTTAACGATGATCTGCTGTTAACCCAAGACGCGCTCTGGATCAGCGATCGCGCCCGGGACGAGGCGGGAAATGTGGTATTTGGGCATCCCGCTGGTGTGCCGCACAAAAACCGCAAGGCCCGGCGCTTCGAATGCTGGATAACGGCACGGCAGCGTGACGGAGACTGGACCTTCCGACGCGGGCTAGAGGTTTATGATCAGGGCGGCATGGTCTGGCTCAGTACCGACGAGGATGACCCCCAAGAGGTGGGGATCAAACTGCGCAACGTGCGCTGGCCTGTCGACCCTAACCGGCCTTCCGTTGTGCTCTATGCGTATCGGCCGGGGGAGGACCGCGCAGTGTCTTACACCTGGGCAGACCCTGCAGTGGAGCGAATTGGCATCAACTTGAGGTGGATGCAAGCCAGTTGCACCCATACGCCGCGCTGAACCTGCTATGACGGGGATGTCGCACTGTGTCTGACGGGTAAAAAAATTTTCAGCGGCAGACATCCAAATGCCGCGATTATGCATAAAATGCCCTGTAACCAACGTCAATTGGACGGCTTCTGACATGAAAGCATTGGTCAAAAAACGTGCCGAGGAAGGGCTGTGGCTTGAGGATGTTCCTATCCCCTCGGTGGGTGGTAATGACGTTCTGATCAAGGTCCACAAAACCGCTATCTGCGGAACCGATATCCACATCTATAACTGGGATGAGTGGGCCCAAAAAACGATTCCGGTGCCGATGACAGCGGGTCACGAGTATGCGGGTGAGATCGTCGAGCTGGGCGCTAACGTCACGGGTCTGCAGGTCGGCGATATTGTGTCGGGCGAGGGCCACATTGTGTGTGGCCGGTGTCGTAACTGCCTGGCAGGACGTTTGCATCTGTGTCCGAATACCGAAGGCGTGGGAGTGAATCGCGACGGGGCCTTTGCCGAGTACGTTGTTATTCCGGCCACCAATGTGTTCAGACCCAGTGTTTACCTCCCCACTGACTTACTCAGTATTTTCGATCCTTATGGCAATGCCGTCCATACCGCGCTGTCGTTCAATATGGTGGGCGAGGACGTCATCATTACCGGTGCAGGCCCCATCGGNATNATGGCGGCNATGGTNGCNGGGCACTGCGGNGCNCGTAANGTCATNTTGACNGACGTCAACGAGTANNGGCTGGANCTGGCNAANCGCATNGTGCCNAAGGTNCAGCCNATNAATGTCGCNAAGCAGGANATCACNCGNANTTTTATGGANAGCCTTGGNATNCTCGANGGCTTCGATGTNTGCNTGGAGATGTCNGGNTCNCCGGCNGCNTTNCGNGACGTNCTGAGCAAGATGATCAACGGCGGCAACATNGCCATGCTGGGCATCATGCCGGATGACNCGGGNATTCCCTTGGACCGACGTGGTNTTNAAGGGNCTGAANATTAAAGGTATCTATGGCCGTGAAATGTATGAAACCTGGTACAAGATGGTGATGATGATCCAGAGCGGCTTGCCGATCNAGCGCATCATCACGCACCGTTTTCACTACACCGAATTTCAGCAGGGCTTTGACATCATGCGTTCCGGACAGTCCGGCAAAGTGATTCTCGATTGGAAGGATTGATATGAGTTATCAAGCCGCTAAAGAAAGTTATGCTGCGGAGATTGCCGAGATCAAGGCGGCAGGGCTGTGGAAGACCGAGCGCGTTATTGCGTCTGATCAGAAAAACGCGATCACCCTCGAGGGCGGTGCCAACGTGGTCAATATGTGCGCCAATAATTATCTGGGCCTTGCCAATAATACCGAGGTGAAGCAAGCGGCNAGNGACAGCCTTAACGAGTGGGGATTTGGCGCAGCGTCGGTGCGCTTTATCTGCGGCACCCANAGCATTCACAAAACGCTCGAGCAGCGGGTCAGTCGCTTTTTGGGAATGGAAGACACCATTCTTTACGCCGCCTGTTTTGACGCCAACACCGGACTTTTCGAGACTATTCTGGGGCCAGAGGACGCCGTCATTTCTGACGAGCTGAACCATGCCTCCATCATTGACGGTGTGCGGCTGTGCAAGGCTTCCCGCTACCGCTACCGCAACAATGACATGGCGGATTTAGAGTCCAAGCTCAAGGACGCTCGCGAAGCCGGCGTGCGTCGAATACTGATCACTACCGACGGCGTTTTTTCGATGGATGGCACGGTTGCCCGACTGGGGGCCATCTGTGACCTCGCCGATCAATACGGGGCGATGGTGCATCATGACGACTGCCACGCCACAGGCTTCATGGGCGATCAGGGCCGTGGCGTACATGAGTACTGCGGCGTGATGGATCGCGTCGACATCATTACCGGCACATTCGGCAAGGCGTTGGGCGGGGGCTCAGGCGGCTTTACGGCCGGACGGCAGGAGATTGTCGATATCCTGCGGCAGCGCTCAAGGCCATATCTATTTTCAAATACCTTGGCGCCGGCGATTTGCGCGGCGTCGCTGAAAGTGCTCGATATGCTCGAGGCTTCAACGGCGCTTCGCGATACGCTCCACGCAAACACCCGCTACTTTCGGGAACAGATGCAAGCTAACGGGTTTGCGGTGCCCGAGGGAGATCACCCGATTGTGCCGGTGATGTTAGGGGATGCCGTGGTGGCTCAGAAGATGTCCGAGCGACTTTTGGAACTGGGGATTTATGCTATCGGATTCTTTTTCCCCGTGGTGCCTCAGGGTAAGGCACGCATTCGTGTGCAGATCTCTGCTGGGCACACCAAAGACGACCTTGATAAAGCTGTGGCGGCTTTTAGCACCGCTCATGCAGAGATTGCGGCCTAGGGGTGAGCGAACGCCCGGCCTATTGCCTTATGCGGTCGACGAGTATCCGCTAATTGAGAACGTTATAACCCCGGCCACGCATGCAGTTTTTGACGATCTGATCAGCTTGGGCACTGGCGTTAGCGCTCGCCGCACGGCGATTGCGATTATTACGACTAGCCGCAGCAATGACGCCGACCCCGGCGCCTTTCTTGGCTGCCTTGGACCCGGACTTGCCGCCCACTGCACCTGCTGTGGCGCCCACTGCCGCACCCTTAACGGCCGTTCCCGCGACGCTCTCACGNTGCGGGGCGCTGGGCTGATTTTGTACCGCCAGCCCTTCGCATTGCTGCAGATCTGTCTGGTACTGGGTGTAGTCCTGTACCTGAGACATATCCACTACTACGTTGCCCGCCTTGGCGGCCTGAGCGCTGATTATCGATGCAACAACCAGCAACAAAATGTTCTTCGGGATCACGATGCAATGTCCTCTTTGAATAAACCGTGCAAATTTAGCGGTTAGTGTAGCCGCTTTATCCCACCGCGCGTGGCGGGCGGGATGCCAAAAGGTGACAAATAATCTGCTGCTCAGGATACGCCTTTAGGAACTGCAGCTGGGTGAAGTTGACATTGACTCTCATGCCAGCCGTATTTTTGGTGGTCTCATCTCCATTGAGTATCGACAGCCAGACGTGCTCTACGTCGGGTAGCGCGCGCCACGTCACCGCGTGACAGTTTCTTNCCCAAACCCCGGGAGGTTTGGCTGTTCGAGCNTTCNCAGCGGGGCTTGCCGGCGGGCAAGACACATCCCATTATGGGGTCTGTTGAGACAATCAGAGTGGCAATGAACAGCTCACCAGAAAAACCGGAAGAAAATCGTTCGAAATGGCGAAGTCGAGTCGAAGCGCTGCTGTTGGTGGCAGGAGGGCTACTTTTACTGATTCCCACCCTCGCCATTTTCTTGGCTGGCGGCGATTGATGCTGTGACCAAGCGCTACGCGCCCGCTACTGAGCGCAACCGAGAAGCGATCCTCGGGGTGTTAAGAGATCGCTTGCCCGATGAAGGTACAGTGCTGGAAATCTCTGCAGGTACCGGCCAGCATGCGGTTTTTTTTGCGCCAACACTGGGTGCGC
The DNA here is from genome assembly GCA_002683395.1 of Halieaceae bacterium. Classification (GTDB taxonomy): domain Bacteria; phylum Pseudomonadota; class Gammaproteobacteria; order Pseudomonadales; family Halieaceae; genus Luminiphilus. Next base: position 11,371 of record NYTG01000031.1, read on the forward strand.
GCTATTGGCTACCCACCGATATTGACGAGATCAGCTTGTCCTCCATCGCAAGCTGGCGAGAAGAGACTGCCCCTGTAAATCTCCTACCACCCCAGTCCCTTGATGTGCTGGACACAGTCTGGCCAGTGGAAACGGTCGAATTGCCCGCACCCATATCGGCCGTCGTGAATATCAATATGTTACACATCGCGCCCTGGTCGTGTTGCGAGGCGCTGTTCGCCGGTGCGGCAAGAATACTCAAGCCAGGCGCAACAATGTTTCTTTATGGGCCGTTCAGGCGCGAGGGACAGCACAGCTCGGCGTCCAATGCGTCATTTGATGACCAACTCAGATCTCAGGATCCGCAGTGGGGTGTCAGGGATCTTGAAGCCGTCATCAGTGTGGCGGTGGATCATGGCTTTGAGTGTCGTGAGGTGATTGAGATGCCCGCCAATAATCTGTCAGTGATCTTCGTTTGTGTGTGAGGGAGCGTAAAATGATGAATATCTTTTACGCCATCTTGGCTTGGGGCAATTTCGCATTACTGGCGGCCGCGGCCCTCAAATTTATCCCCATTGTCATTTCACTTACCCACGGCATTCATCTGAGCGCCGCGCAGGTTGCAATCGGTCTGGCGGATGAGCGCGCCTGGGCGATGGATCTTATTTCAGACACACCGTATTTGCTGCTCGTCTGGCTAAGCGTGGCATGGGTACTTCGCCGCCAGACCGGAAGCGCCATACTGAAACCCTGGAGTACCGCCACTCAATCAGCGAGACCATAATGAAACCCCGTTCAACCCACATTCCGGTACATTGACACGCAAGACCCTCATGCAAGGAGACTGATATGGAGCCGCTCTTACTACCCGCCGCCGCACTGATTGCGCTAGCCGGCGCCATTTTTCATGGCTATGTCGGGGGTAAAATTTATATGGGACACATCCGAGCCGGCGATCTTATGCCACTCACCCAGTCGCTAAGCCTCGTCTCCTGGCACATGTTTACACTATTTTTACTGGTCAGCGGTGGCACATTGATTTGTGTCGCAATGAAACCGCATCTAGCGCTGTTGGCCTATCCGGTTTTGGTGGGCAATGCGATGGGAGCTGCGTTGTTTATGCTGCTGGGTGCGACAGGTCACGCAATATTATTCAAACTGCCCGGAATGTACTTGATGGCAATGACCGCATTGCTGGGGTGGCTTGGGCTATCTGCGTAAGGCACTTTTTAAGATAGGGCAACAAACAGGGCAATAGACGTAGGCAGGTATGAACCGATCATTGATTGCATTTGGTCGTTATATTGAGTGGAGGTGGAGTGCATGATTATCGTAGTAGCGGCGTTAGAGTTTGCGAGCGAAGCAGATCGCGATAAGGCGGTGTCGCTGGTCGCCGATGTNCAGCGGCTGACTCGAGAAGAAGAGCCTGGTTGCCATGACTATTGTTTTGCTCCGGATCCGGCCATTCCTACTCGACTGCAGGTATACGAGCTGTGGGAAGACAGTGACAGCCTTGCGGCGCATTTCCAGCATCCCTACTACGAGCAGATGGCGAGTCTATTGCGGGGCGTAGGCTTTGTGAGCAGCACGAATCAAGCTTATCTTATCGAGCGAGGCGAGCCGGTGTACACCGAGGAGGGCGAGATGAAAAAAGGGTTCTTTCAAGACTGATCGCCAACGTTGAACCAGCAGTGGTGTTTTTGATGGATCGGAGCTGCTTATGACACCCCCAATTTTGTCGAGATCTGCAGCGTTTTGGCGGGATTAAACGCTTCATATCGAGGCTTTATAAGGCGACGCCCAGTCTCTGAGACAATACACAACTATGAATAAAGCCGCTCAATATCCCATGCTGGTTGCCACGCTGGGCATCATGTTTTTCTCCATGATGGACGCCGTCATGAAGGGGCAGGCATTGGCGATGGGTACTTATAACGCGATGTTCTGGCGCATGACCATGGGTGCGCTGATTGTGGCCGTGCTCTACCTCCCCACTCGTCCCGTGCCGGCCTCAGGGCGGGTACTGAAGATCCACTTGATTCGAGCTGCGTTGACTGCAGTGATGGCCTACCTGTTCTTTTTTGGTCTGACCCGAGTACCGCTGGCACAGGCCATCGGTCTGTCGTTTATCGCACCCATCATTACCCTGTTCTTGGCTGTTCCGCTTCTGGGAGAGCGCATCGGCGCTAACGCCAAATTGGCTGCAGTGCTGGGCTTCGGCGGTGTGATGATCGTTGTGGGTGGTGAGCTGCTGGCGGTCGATGCAGGGAGCGATCTCTTGGGCATGACATCGATACTGATCTCGGCGGTGATGTATGCCTTTAATCTGATATTGCAGCGTATGCAGGCCTTGGTCGCCAAACCCCTCGAGATTGCCTTTTACCAAAATACGATCGTATTTATGTTGCTCTTGATTGGCGTGCCCTTTGCGGTGTCGTGGCCGGCTAACTCCTTGCAATGGGGCGGGGCGATGCTGGCGGCAGCTTTCGCTGTGGGCTCATTAATGCTCATGTCGGCGGCCTACCGGCAGGCGGAGGCGCAGCGGCTGGTGGTCATTGAATATACGGCGTTCATTTGGGCGGCAATGCTCGGCTGGTGGTTTTTTGCCGAGCCTGTTACCGCACGAACCCTGCTGGGGACTGGTTTGATCGTGCTGGGCTGTCTGGTGAGTGCGCGGGGCGGGAGTCGTTAGCTGAGACCACTGACCTCATCAGGCACGGCATAAATCTCCGGCGTCACAGTGCCTGTTGCTTGGCGGCCATAAAGTCACTGTGGGGGACGTAAAGTAAGTCAGCGACTTTGCGGATCAGATGCTCTTCATAGCGGCTGAGCACGTCGTCAGCCATGGCCACTCGCCACATCATCGCCAACAACGCGCGCTTTTCCTCTGCTGATGCCAGCTCATTTAACGTTCGTGTAAATTCGTAGAGGCAGGTTGCTGCATCGGCCTGTTGGGCGGCCTGTTCGGTCACCGATACGAGTTCTTCAGGGGCCAGGTCAAACTGTTCAGTGAGCAGCGCGTTTACCGTATCGAGCTCTGTGGCCTCTACTGCAAAGTCGGCGCGCGCGACCTCGAACATCAGCGCGGCACAGGTCAGCTCCAGCGCTCGGTTATGGGATTGCGCCTGAGCGTCTTCGGCCTGGCGGAATAAGGTTTTGAGTTTGGCGATCAGCAAGGGGTTATCCGGGTGCGCGCATTAGCGAAATAAGGAAGATTGATTATGTCGTTGGATGGCACTCGCGGTGGCGACTGCCAGTATTACGATAAAGCACTCACTGATCATTTCATCGGGCGTCCACATGCCTCCGTGAATCATAGCGGATAGCGCGCGCCCGGGAACGACTAGCCCCACTAGAACACCCCCTACCAGCACCAGTGTGCCCCGATTGCGGAGTGCACCCCAGGCAAGCAGTAATCCCGAGCCCACAAAAAAAGCGCCGGAGTCGCCGATTTGGGTGCTAAGTCCTGTTCCCTCGAGCAAGCTGGCGCCTAATATTTCAGCCGCTATGGCAGGCTGGATCCACCAGAGCAAACCCATCACTAAAAGCCCTAGCCCAGCGAGGGTTGTGATTGTGCGCAAAAAATTCAGCATGGCTACATCCTTCTGCGTCAGCAGATCTCACTTGGTACCACCGAATTACCACTATTATTGTGCAATACTGTCCAAGAACGCGTCTTAAATCCAGTGACGGCGAACGTCATTCGAGTGATGGCTTCACCCGATTCGACGGGCTCAGCCATGGGGTTTATGTTGTCAAAAATCTGTCAGAGTCAAGGAGAGCGAGTGATGAGAGCACTCACCCGAGCAGGCTTAATGATAGGTTTTGGTGTTTTTTTGCTCATGCCCCTGGATGCGGCGGCGATGCAGATTTTCGTCAAGACGCTCACCGGCAAGACCATCACGCT
>NYTG01000032.1 GCA_002683395.1 Halieaceae bacterium
TTTATTGGACGCGCTTTCAAACCACTCCGTTATGAACCCCATGGACGCCTTGGATGGCTGCCTATTAAAAGGAGCTCTCACCTCTCGCAAGAGAAAGGTATCCGGCGCCCAGCCATTTCTGCCTGCAACGATAAGCACACCGATAGTAAGTCGCTCTGGATGTTTCGTTTTGTAGAAGAAGTACTCTCCACGCAACACACGATCAATGAAATTAACAACGCAGCTATTCATTTCTTTACCTTCTCGAATAATTTCCTCCTGACTAGTCAAAGGTGTGATTTCATCATTACCGGGTAATGGCGGTGGAGGCAGCCGTTCCACTTGTCCATAGTCATCGAGCCTGGGCGAGAAACCTCGATTGTCATTGAAATTTATTTGTAGACGGTCGTGCAGCCCTTCCGATGACGATATCGAGGTACATCTCAGTAATGGGTCGAGGTCATCTAACAACAAGAGATGCTGCACCGTGCGAAACAAGCTGTAGTTTTTCGGCTCATGCAAGTCGTCCACTATGGCTCACACTGGGTGTTTCACTGACCAAGAATGTTTTTCGAGGAGAAATAGAGTGAAGGGATAAACCGATTTTCTATGCGAGAGAAAATCACACGCTGCATCGTTGCCCAGTACTTTAATTAGGGATGCCACGCTGTGACACGACAGGTTTTCCTTCGCGGCACGCTTCAGAATGCGGACTTGCTGCGCTGATCCTTCAAGCCATAAAGACTTACACAGCAACCTTTGTCTCGCCCGCAGCCGCTGCTCAACCTCTCTCAGTGCTCGGTTATTGAACAAACCGTCCTCCACAAGTAGCCACAGCAACAGTGGATTACTTACGAGCAGGTCGCAGACAACATTTATACCGAGCCGCACCAATTTTGACCTGGGAGCAGCCGAAATCAGCACGTTCTGATACCAAAACGATACCGAACAGACAGTTTTCGCAGGATGAGAGAGACAGAAACTAAAGAGGGAACAACAACATAGCGTCATTGTTCCCTCTTGATATGGTGCGGAAGGCGGGACTTGAACCCGCACAGCCATAGGCCACTACCCCCTCAAGATAGCGTGTCTACCAATTCCACCACTTCCGCTTGTTGAACTATCCCTCCCCGCTGGCGGGGGGCGCATCATCAAAGGGTATGTCACCCTCCGATTCAAAGTCTATGACCGGTACATCACTTTCCGGCGCATCTGCTTCCACCGTCTCATAGACCGGCACTTCGAAGCCGAGGTCTTCCTCACTCGCGGTTCGGTTATCCGCGATGACGGCAAGCCCAAAGCTGCTGACAAAAAAGATCGCCGCCAACCAAGCCGTTGTGCGCGTCAAGGCGTTGCCGCTGCCGCCACTGCCGAACAAGGTCTGTGAGGCACCGGCCCCGAATGACGCACCCACGTCAGCCCCCTTGCCGCGCTGCAGCAATATGAGTGCGATAAGCGCCAGTGCCACGAATAAGTGCACCATGAGGGTAATCTGTTCCATTAATCGTCCCAATCCTGCGCCGAAAACCGGCAGCTCCCGTAGGGCGCGAGATCATACCGGCCGCGTCCCTGTGTCGCAACTGAACTAATGCGACTGCCGAATCACCTCGGCTATCCCTTCTGCGAGGCGTTGATTTTCGCCCGCATCGGTCCCCTCTATCATGACTCTGACCAGCGGTTCGGTGCCTGATGCACGCAGCACCAGTCGACCGCGGCCTGCGAGCTGCTGCTCGACCCGCCGACTCTCCTCGATCACCGGCTCACAAGACTCCAGCGCAAAGCCCTTAGGTACCATTACATTGATGAGCGTTTGCGGCAATTTATACAGTGTGCTTTTGAGCGCTCGTAGACTCTCCCCCGATCGCGCCATCGCAGCGATAACCTGAAGTGCCGCGATAATTCCATCGCCTGTCGTCGTCAGGTCCCCACAAATAATGTGCCCGGAGGCTTCCCCTCCCAGCGACCAACCTCGCTCTGCCATGAGTTCCAGCACATAGCGATCTCCCACTTTGGCTCGCGCCAAAGGAATGCCCTTCTCCGCCAGCGCCTGCTCCATTCCGAGGTTAGACATCAATGTGCCCACCACCCCATCGGGAGCGTCTCCATGCCGCAAACGATCATTCGCGATAACAAACAGCAGCTCGTCCCCGTCAACGACACTGCCGTCAGCCGCAACGCACTGCACACGGTCGCCATCACCGTCGAAGGCGATTCCCACATCCGCTTGCTCACTCAGCACTCTCGCCTGAAGCGCCGTGGGAGACGTCGAGCCCACATCGCGGTTGATATTGTATCCATCGGGCTCAGCGCCCATCACCACAACTGATGCACCCAGCTCGGTGAACACCTGCGGCGCCACTTGATAAGTGGCGCCATGCGCACAGTCGAGAACCAGCTTCATGCCACCTAGGCTCAATGCCTCCGGAAACGTATTTTTACAGAACTCCACGTACCGACCGGGCGCATCCACCATTCGCGAGGCTTTGCCCAGCTCCTCGGAAGGCACAGTCTCCATGGGTTCAGAAAGCATTCGCTCAATCTTCAATTCCAGTTCATCTGACAGCTTGCTGCCAGCCGCATCAAAAAATTTGATGCCGTTATCGGTGTAAGCGTTGTGAGAAGCACTGATCACAATACCCGCTGACGCCTTCTGGCTGCGGGTCAGCATAGCCACCGCGGGCGTGGGCATCGGACCGAGCAAGGTGACACGGGCACCCGCGGCAACCAGCCCTGCCTCTAGGGCTGACTCGAACATATAGCCGGACACTCGCGTGTCCTTGCCAATCAGCACGTGGGTTGAACGCTCAGAAGAGGCAAACACTTTGCCGGTCGCCCATCCTAGTTTCAGCATGAAATCAGCGGTGACAGGATACTTTCCTACCTCGCCGCGGATCCCGTCGGTACCAAAAAACTGTTTACTCATGTTTGGCCACTCTGATTCAGTGACTGCCACATTGCCAGGGCATCAGCAGTGGCGGCAACGTCATGTACACGGACTATACGCGCCCCGCGCTCGACTGCCATCGTCGCAAGCGCCACGCTGGCAAAAATACGCTCCTCAGGTTCGCGATCCAGCACGCTGCTGATCATCGACTTTCTCGATAAACCGACGAGAACCGGATGCCCTCTCGCAACCAGCTCTTCCAGCCGCGCTAATAGTTCAAAGTTCTGATCGGCGGTCTTCCCGAAACCAAATCCGGGATCAACTATTACCTGATCGAGTTGAATCCCGGCCGACGCCAACTCCGTAAAGCGCCCATCAAAAAACCCTTTTACGTCGCCCATCACATCGTCATAAGAGGGCGCCACCTGCATGGTGTCCGGCTCCCCCTGCATATGCATAAGACACAGTGCCAAACCGGATTCAGCAGCGGCCGCCAGCGCCCCGGGCCGCCTGAAACCCCGCACATCATTCAGGAGTCCCGCCCCAAGGCTTGCTGACTCCCTCATCACACGAGGAGTACTGGTATCGACAGAAATGATCGTCTCGAAACGCGTGGTCAGCGCCTCCACGGCAGTCAACACACGCTCCAGCTCTTCCTCTTCCGAAACTGGGGTGGCGCCGGGTCGGGTTGATTCACCGCCTACATCCAAAATATCGGCTCCGGCAGACAGCATCTGCTCGGCGCGACGCAAGAGCGCGTCGGTATCAACGCCATGATTCTGAAAAAGCTGGCCGCCGTCAGAAAACGAGTCTGGCGTGACGTTAAGAATCCCCATAATGCGCGGCTGACTGAGATCCAGCGCGCGCGTACCGCAGGTAATCAAGGGGCCCATCNGNNGATGGANCAACGNAGCAGTNAGAACTGCAGGNTCAGNNTTCGCTCAGTGCTCGGTGGCNGCACCGCCNATNGGNTTACNCGATGCTNCCGCNTCACCTTCTTCAGGAGGCGTACCNCTATCGTCCNCNGACCNGTCCGAGGGCGGNCTAGGCNTCTTNCCGTCCATGATGTCATTGATCTGCTCCGCATCGATGGTCTCAAACTGCATCAACGCATCGGCCATCATATCGAGCTTGTCACGGTTGTCTTCGAGTAATGTAAATGCTTTTGCGTAGCACTCATCGATGATGCTGCGCACTTCCTTATCAATCGCCCGCGCCGTCTCGTCAGACATCGCCTTAGCTGGCTGGCCGGCTGACCGGCCCAGGAAGACTTCCTCGCCCCCCTCGTCATACAGAAGCGGGCCCATCGTCTCGGACAGCCCCCACTTGGTCACCATATTGCGAGCAACTTCTGTTGCCCGTTGAATATCGTTAGAGGCNCCCGTAGTAATACCGTCTTTACCCAGCGTCATCTCCTCGGCAACACGACCACCGAATAGACTGGTGATCTGCGAAATGATGTGGCGCCGACTGTGACTGTAACGATCCTCTTCGGGCAGGAACATGGTCACACCGAGCGCACGGCCCCGCGGAATGATCGATACCTTGTAGACGGGGTCATGCTCGGGCATGAGCCGGCCGACAATCGCGTGCCCCGCCTCATGGAACGCCGTATTGCGCTTTTCGGACTCGGACATCACCATCGATCGACGCTCGGCGCCCATCATAATTTTATCTTTGGCCAGCTCGAACTGGTTCATGCCCACNAGACGCAACCCGCCCCGGGCAGCAAACAGNGCCGCTTCATTGACCAAGTTGGCCAAATCAGCACCCGAGAAACCCGGCGTGCCACGAGCGATCTTTGAGGGATCGACATCCTCGGAGAGCGGAACTTTGCGCATATGCACCTTGAGGATCTGTTCCCGTCCGCGAATATCGGGCAGCCCAACCACCACCTGACGATCGAACCGTCCCGGTCGCAGTAAAGCAGGGTCCAGCACGTCGGGGCGGTTAGTGGCCGCAATCACGATCACGCCATCATTCATCTCGAAACCGTCCATCTCAACCAGCAGCTGGTTCAGTGTCTGCTCTCGCTCATCGTGGCCCCCGCCCAAACCAGCGCCACGATGACGGCCCACGGCATCAATTTCGTCAATGAAGATNATGCAGGGCGCCTGCTTCTTCGCTTGCTCAAACATGTCGCGGACACGTGAAGCACCCACACCAACGAACATCTCTACAAAATCCGAGCCCGAAATCGAGAAAAACGGGACCTTCGCTTCGCCGGCAATGGCCTTGGCCAACAAGGTCTTTCCGGTGCCAGGCTGGCCTACCATCAGAACGCCTCGCGGTATGCGTCCTCCGAGCTTCTGGAACCGACCCGGGTCTCGCAAAAACTCAACCAGTTCCTGCACGTCTTCCTTGGCTTCCTCAACGCCCGCCACATCGGCAAACGTCGTTGTAATCTGGTCTTCGCCAAGAAGCTTCGCCTTGCTTTTACCGAAGCTCATCGGCCCNCCACGGCCACCGCCGCCGCCCTGCATTTGACGCATGAAGAACATAAACACAGCAATGATGATCAAAATCGGGAAACTGGCGATCAAAAGCTGCGTCCAGACAGATTGCTGTTCAGGCTGCTTNCCCTCAACCACGATGTTGTGTGACAAGAGGTCATCCATCAGCTTCGGATCTTCCACCATTGGTCTGATGGTCTCGAAGCTACTGCCATCCTTGCGCTGGGCGGTGATGGTGAGTCCATCCACCACCACCTGCGACAGACGATCGGTCTGCACTTCGCGGATAAACTCCGAATACCCCACCTGCTCCGTGCTNCTTCGCANGTTGAAGTTATTGAATACCGAGAGTAANACTGCGGCGATAAGCAGCCACAGCAANAGATTCTTAGCCATATTGTTCACAACAAGTCCTCTCGGTTCCGAAACACGCGCTCTCAACGCGGCCGCACAGTATAGCGCTTTGGGTAAAAACCCTTAAATCCCGTATTTTTAAACCCTACTGCGGTGCAATGGGGCTCTTTTTCACCATTTCAACCCCGCATTAACAGCGTGGCCCACCCTTCTGTGCCCAGTAGACCCGGGTTATCCGTTTTGGCTCACTGTTCTGCCCTAAATCCGGAGGCGACGATGTAAACCTCTCGGGAGCGAGGTCGCGACGCACTTGGCTTACGAGTGGTTACGCGATCGAAGCGACCCCGGATCTCGCGAAACCAGTTCTCAAAACCTTCTCCCTGAAAGACCTTGGTAATAAACGCCCCCCCGGGCGCTAACCCGCGTATCGCCAGATCCGTCGCCAGCTCTACCAAATACATAGCTCNCGGTTGATCAACTTCAGGGAGTCCACTCATGTTAGGCGCCATATCGGACAACACGACATCGAGTGGCCGGTTATCCAGCTCAGCGAGCAGACGGTCGTAGGTTTCCTGCTCGGTGAAGTCGCCTTGCACAAAAGTCACATCAGGCAGTGCGTCCATGGCTAAAATATCACTGGCAACCACCCGCCCGCGGTCCCCCACAATTTCCCCCGCTACCTGCGACCAACCGCCCGGGGCGCTCCCCAGGTCCAGCACCGACATGCCGCGGCGAATGATCTGATCTTTATTGTTGATCTCCATCAACTTGTAGACGGCGCGGGAGCGATANCCTTCTTTCTGGGCGCGCTGCACATACACATCNTCATGATGTTCCTTCAACCAGGCACGGCTAGATGACTTTTTCTTGCCCATATTCCCCTGCAGCAATCAACATTCGTGATCAACATGACGTTACACTTACCTCCCGAGAGAGTGTAACGCGATAACCCGTCAAGGCGCCCATGAACAGCCCCAGCAGTAAAGAGTTACGCCAGCTGCGCGCGCAGGCACATGCGCTGCGCCCTATTGTCACGGTCGCGGGAAAAGGGCTGTCTGCGTCAGTCCTAGCAGAGCTTGAACGCGCGCTCAATGACCACGAATTGATCAAGGTCAGAGTCTCGGTAGGGGACCGGGAACAGCGTGATGCTACGATCGTCTCCCTGTGCGATCACAGTGGCGCTTATCTTATTCAACGTATCGGCAATATCGCGACGTTATTGCGCCACAATCCAAAAGCAGATCCCAGAAAATCCAACCTGCATCGCAGTCAATAACGCCTGCCTGACGCGTGGCAGAGTTACTCGAGTTTCCAACCCGCGAGAAACAGGCTTTTTTGTTTTTGCAGCAAGAGCTTGCCNGCTTGCTAAAAGCCAAGGGCGCTGACGACGCGCTGATCGATTACGCCATCACATCNCTCACCGATGTTTACGGCGAATTACAGCGAGAATCTGACTGCCACTTTGAAGTGCGGCTGCCGAGTCNNCTATCTCAAGANGAGGCACTGAGGCTCCAACAAGACGTGGCTGCNGGCGTCGAGCANCTNCGNCAGGAGCATCANGANCTGACNCTNCGATTAGCGGCNCGGCTNGTGCTCACAGAATTGCGCCTGTTTCAGCATGAGCGTAACGATTAAAAAATTAGCCCCGCTATTGGCCGAGCGCAGTACCGCTTTACTGAAACCAAGCAGTAACCTGGAAGGTCAGCCAGGCGGCGATCCAGGCAAGACAGAGGTAAGCCACCACCATCCGGATCGCCAAACGCCAGGAATGAGCCTCCCGCGCAAGAATCGCAACGGTCGAGACACATTGCAGCGCAATCGCGAAAAATACCAACAGCGCCAGACCTGATCCAAGAGGCAGTGCATTTGCCTGAATCTGCTCCACCAGGGGCAGAATATTATCCTCCGCACCCTCAATGCCCATAATGGTACCCAAGGTCCCGACAAAGACCTCTCGTGCCAAGAAGGCGCTAACGATTGCAACGCCATATCGCCAATCCAAACCAAGCGGCTGAAAGATGGGCTCGATCCACTGCCCAACCATACCTAACCAGGATCCGCCTAAATCGGCACCCTGATTAGGGAAGTAACCCAGCACCCAAATCACGATGGTCACGCTGAGAATCACCGCGCCCGCCTTGGTGACAAAATGCTTGGCCCGCTGCACCGACCTACGTGCAATCGGCACCAGCGCAGGCATTCGGTACCCCGGCAATTCCATCATGAAAGGCATCTGGTCCTCCGCAGGAGTCAGGCGATTGACCAAACCTGCGATGACCAGACCCGCAAACATGCCAAAAAGATAAATCGTAAACAGCGTTAATCCCTGCCATCCCACCAATCCCCAGAGGGCCGTCTCGCGAGGAATAAAAATCGCAATGAGTAGCGTATAAACCGGCAATCTGGCCGAGCAAGGCATCAACGGAATCGCGAGGTAGGTAAGCCGTCTGGCCCTCGGAGACTCGATAGATCGGGCAGCATAAATCGCCGGGATCGCGCAGGCCACACCGGATAGCATCGGAATGAAACTCTTGCCGCTCAGCCCAAAGAACCGGAGCGGCCGGTGACAAATGAGCGCGGCACGCGCGAGGTATCCTGAATCTTCCAGCAGGCCAATGACGAAGGTGAGCACGAATATCTGCGGCACAAAAACCAGGAAGGCACCAATACCGCTGAAGATCGCATCAGCCACAAAATCCCGAAAAACACCTTCACTCAGATAGGGCAACAACCAGCTCCCCAATCCAATCACACCTGCCTCTACTGCATCCATCACCGGCGCAGACCAGGTAAAGATCGACTGAAACAAAATCAACATGATGATAGAAAAGGTGAGTCCACCAGACAGCGAACCGAGGAAAAAGTGGTCTAGTCGAGACTGAGCCTGCAATAAGACATCAGAGGGCGCACCATATTGCTCCGCGAGACGACGAGCCTCGGCATACAGCGCGTCGTCGGCTGGCCCACCTTCGCTCGCCAGCACCCCACCGCCTGACTGCGGCGCCTGCACGACAGCGGCCATCTGAGGAGACTCAAGCCTAGCAATAATGCTATCGAGACCCTCACCCGTGCGCGCTGAAACCAACAACACGGGCACGCCCAGCGCTTCCGACAGGCCCTCAGTGTCAAGACTCAATCGATGGCGCGTGAGAATATCACCCATATTGGCGACCACCGTAACGGGACGACCCTGATGCTGGCAGGCTCGTACGACCTGCAGACAGAAAAACAAGCTCTTTTCCAGCCTCGTGGCATCCACAACGCAGAGCACCTGCTGTACTTCTGGATCCCCCATCGAGGCATCAAAATGTCCAACCGCTACCCGCTCTTCCTCAGAAATTGGGCGCAGTGAATAAGTGCCGGGAAAATCAACGAGATCCAGATGAGGCAACTTCNCCAAGCGCCCCACTGACAGATCGACCGTAATCCCCGGGTAATTGGCGACCCGCTGATTCAAGCCCGTTAGCCTGTTGAACAGCGCCGTCTTACCGGAATTGGGTGTGCCTACCAGCAAGACATCAGGCACCCAGTGACCCTCCTATTGGACGCACCAACACTTGTTCCGCCAGATCTTGGTCCAATGAATAGGTAGCATTACTCACGCGAAAAACACGCGGGGCGCCGAAGCCTGGCTGCTGCTGACAGCAGATCTCCTCTCCAGCGTGAAAACCGAACTCTTGTAAGCGACCCCGATAACGCTCGCTCAAAGATGCCGCGAAACCCACCAGCTCAGCTGAAGCGCGCAGGGGTAAATCCCAAAGCGTGAAGATGTCGGTCTGTGCGGCCACGAAGGGCCCCCGTCATAAAACGTAGATCATACGATCAATGAGAATGATTTTCAGTACGCCTAGAGATGCTCGACAGTATCGATCTCATACATGACATCGCCACCGGGCGCATTCACTGTGACCTCGTCCCCTTCCATTTTACCGACCAATGCACGAGCGATGGGGGAGTTCACAGAAATCAGATTGGCCTTCGCGTCAGCCTCATCCTCGCCGACAATGCGGTACGTCACCGTTCGGTCATCTTCGACGTCAATCAGCGTTACAGTGACTCCGAAAACAACCTTACCGGTTAGCGGAATCGTGGTGACGTCAATAATCTGCGCGTGCGACAGTTTGTGCTCAAGCTCTTGAATACGTCCTTCTGCAAAACTCTGCTGTTCTCTCGCAGCGTGATACTCGGCATTTTCTTTCAGGTCGCCGTGCTCACGCGCCTCGGCAATCGCCTGCGTAATTCGGGGGCGGTCCACCTTCTTCAGCCGCTCTAGCTCCTCCCGAAGGGTTTGTTCCCCCTGCACTGTCATGGGTACGCGATTCATACGGCAATGCTCTCATGTAGGTCCTGAAGGCGCCGCACCGTGATATCCGCTTCCTGCTCCAACGCCATACAGACCGCCTCCGCGGCAGCTAATGTGGTGGTATAGAACACATTGTGCTGTTCAGCGCTGGCGCGGATGGAAGCCGAATCGATAATGGCGCGGCGACCTTCTGTGGTATTGATAATGATGGCCGCTTCATCGTTTTTGATCAAATCGACGATATGCGGGCGCCCCTCGGCCACCTTATTCACTGTGCGAACGCTCAACCCCGCCTCCTCAAGCGCGGTAGCAGTTCCACCGGTCGCCGCGAGGGTAAAGCCACGAGCCACCAATCGACGGGCGACCTCCACCGCAGCGGGTTTATCCACATCACGCACGCTGATCAGACAAAGCCCTGAGGTCGGTGGCTCATCGCCTGCACCGAGTTGCGCTCTGGCGAAGGCAGCTGCAAAGGTCTCGCCCGTTCCCATCACCTCTCCCGTCGATTTCATCTCGGGTCCGAGAATAGGGTCCGTGCCGGGAAACTTGTTGAAGGGCAGCACCGCTTCCTTAACGCTGAAGTAAGGGGGAATAATTTCTCGAGTCACACCCTGACTGACGAGACTCTGTCCCGCCATGCACCGCGCCGCTATCTTGGCCAGAGAGACACCCACCGCCTTAGAAACAAACGGCACTGTTCGCGAGGCTCTCGGGTTTACCTCAATGACATAAATCTCTTCATCCTGCCAGGCCAGTTGCACGTTCATGAGGCCGCAGACCCCGAGCTCGAGTGCCATTTTTCGCACTACCTCGCGCATCGCTTCCTGCACATCAACCGGCAGACTGTAGGGAGGCAAGGAACAGGCCGAGTCACCTGAGTGCACGCCTGCCTGCTCGATATGCTGCATGATCGCGCCAATAACAACCTGCTCGCCGTCACTCACGGCATCGATATCAACCTCGATCGCGGCGCTCAGAAACCGATCCAGCAGCACAGGAGAATCTTCAGAGACCCGCACCGCGTCATTCATGTAACGCAACAGGTCTTCCTCGCGGTAAACAATTTCCATCGCGCGACCGCCCAGTACGTAGGAAGGACGAACGACAAGGGGGTAGCCAATTTCTGACGCTGCCGAGACAGCTTGTTCGACACTGCGCACTGTCGTATTCGCGGGCTGCCGCAGAGACAGCTGCTCGATCATCTGTTGAAAACGCTCCCGGTCCTCGGCCCGGTCTATCTGGTCCGGTGTGGTACCAATAATGGGTACGCCGGCCGCCTCTAGGGCGCGGGCCAATTTGAGCGGTGTCTGTCCACCAAACTGGACGATCACTCCTGTCGGCTGTTCCAACGCGACGATCTCGAGCACATCTTCGAGCGTGACGGGCTCAAAATAGAGCCGGTCAGACGTGTCGTAGTCGGTTGAGACCGTTTCGGGATTGCAGTTGACCATGATGGTCTCGTAACCATCTTCGCGCATCGCCAACACCGCGTGCACACAGCAGTAATCAAACTCGATGCCCTGTCCAATCCGGTTCGGTCCACCACCCAGAACGAGAATTTTCTTGCNGTCGCTGGGCGCTGCCTCGCACTCTTCTTCGTAGGTCGAGTACATGTAGGCAGTCGACGCTGAAAATTCGGCGGCGCAGGTGTCCACCCGCTTATAAACAGGCCTGATATTGAGGGACCAACGGTGCTCTCTCACTGCGGATTCGGGCACACCCAGCAGGTCGGCGATACGTCTGTCAGCAAACCCCCTGCGCTTCAGACCCCACATTAAGGCGTGGTCAACGGATGCCAAACTCNCGCCCTGAAGACGCGCTTCCCATTTCACGATGTCGTCAATCTGAGTCAGGAACCACGGGTCTACNCCCGAGTATCCATAAATTTCTTCCAGCTCGAATCCCGATCGGAAAGCGTCTGCCAAGTACCAGATACGATCCGCACCCGGATTGGTCAGTCGATCTACCAATTCAGAGCGGGTATCTGCATCCACCACCCGCATGTGGGGCTCAAAGCCTGCCGACCCGACTTCCAGACCACGAAGCGCTTTTTGAAGGGACTCCTGAAAAGTNCGGCCGATAGCCATGACCTCACCAACCGACTTCATTTGCGTCGTCAATCGGGGATCCGCAGTGGCAAACTTCTCAAAGGCAAAACGCGGGATTTTGGTCACTACATAATCGAGCGTCGGCTCAAAAGAGGCCGGTGTCACGCCACCCGTAATATCGTTTTCGAGCTCGTTCAGGGAGTAGCCAACTGCCAGCTTCGCCGCCACTTTAGCGATCGGGAAGCCGGTCGCTTTGGACGCGAGCGCCGAGGAGCGCGAGACTCTGGGGTTCATTTCAATGACCACCAGCCGACCGGTATCGGGGCACTGGCCAAACTGCACGTTAGAACCGCCGGTCTCGACACCGATCTCACGCAACACCGCCAATGAGGCGTCACGCATGATCTGATATTCCTTATCGGTCAGTGTCTGGGCCGGAGCAACCGTGATGGAGTCACCGGTGTGCACACCCATGGCATCAAAATTTTCGATCGCGCAGACAATAATGCAGTTGTCATTTTTATCTCGGACAACCTCCATCTCGTATTCTTTCCAGCCGATCAGCGACTCGTCGATCAACAGCTCGCTGGTCGGCGAGAGTTCCAAGCCCCGCAGGCAGATCTCTTCAAACTCATCTCGGTTATAGGCGATACCGCCGCCGGAACCGCCCATNGTGAAAGACGGTCTGATAATGCAGGGAAAACCGATTTCCTCGTGCACCGACCAAGCCTCTTCCATACTGTGAGCCAGCCCTGCGCGAGGCGTCTCCAGGCCAATTCGGCGCATCGCCACGTCAAACTTCTCGCGATCTTCGGCTTTGTCGATGGCCTCTTGCGTAGCGCCGATCATCTCGACCCCAAATTGCTCCAGCACTCCCTCTGAGGCCAGCTTTAACGCACAGTTAAGGGCCGTCTGTCCGCCCATAGTGGGCAATACGGCATCGGGCCGCTCACGCTCGATGATCCGGGCGACGGTTTGCCATTCGACNGGCTCAATATAAGTGGCGTCCGCCATCGCGGGATCGGTCATGATGGTGGCGGGATTGGAATTCACCAGAATGACCCGGTAACCCTCTTCACGAAGTGCCTTGCACGCTTGCGCGCCTGAGTAATCAAACTCGCAGGCCTGACCGATGACAATGGGTCCGGCGCCCAGAATCAGAATGCTCTCGATGTCAGATCGACGCGGCACGCTCTAGCACTCCCCACTCATTTTTGTTCGCTCCATCGCCGCGATGAAGGGCTGAAAGAGATTGGCAGCATCGTGAGGTCCCGGACTCGCCTCGGGATGACCTTGGAAGCTGTAGGCCGGCACATCCTTGCGCGCGATCCCCTGAAGCGTGCCATCGAAGAGGGAACGATGGGTCACCTCCAGTGTGTCGGGAAGATCCTGCTCGGAGACGGTGAAGCCATGGTTCTGACTG
Source organism: Halieaceae bacterium (assembly GCA_002683395.1). Classification (GTDB taxonomy): domain Bacteria; phylum Pseudomonadota; class Gammaproteobacteria; order Pseudomonadales; family Halieaceae; genus Luminiphilus. The sequence continues at coordinate 13,445 of NYTG01000032.1, forward strand.
GTCACCATCACGGTCTTGTCGCTGAGGTTTTGCACCGGGTGATTGGCGCCGTGATGGCCAAACTTCATCTTCTCAGTGCGCGCCCCACTGGCCAGCGCCAGAATCTGGTGCCCAAGGCAAATCCCGAACAGTGGGACCTTGCGATCCATCACCTCACGCGCAAGAGTGATCGCGTACTCGCAGGGCTCNGGATCCCCCGGCCCATTGGAAAAGAACACGCCGTCGGGCGCATGGGCCATGACCTCGTCAATCGTCGACTGGGCGGGCATCACAGTCACAGTGCAACCGAGATCCACGAGAATGCGCAGGATGTTGCGCTTCACACCAAAGTCCAACGCGACCACCGACAACGCCGGCGCGCGCCGGTCCGATGCGTCTGGCGCTGTGGCGGGCAGTTGCCAGGCGCCCTCAGTCCACTCATAAGGCTCCGAAGTTGTCACAACCTTGGCAAGATCCATGCCCTTAAGCCCGGCAAACGCCCTCGCCTGCTCCAACGCTTGGGTCTCATCCACCTCTGCGCCCGCCATGATGCAACCGCTCTGGGCACCACCGTCGCGAAGAATCCGCGTCAATTTCCGGGTATCAATGTCGGCAATCGCCACCGTGTTACCGCCAGCCAGGTAATCACTCAGGCTCTGCTCGGAACGAAAATTCGAAGCCAGTAGCGGCAGATCACGGATAATCAATCCCGCTGCTTGAATCCCGGTCGACTCCTCATCCTCTTTGGTGACGCCGGTGTTGCCGATGTGCGGGTAGGTCAGGGTCACGATCTGTCGGCAGTATGAGGGATCCGTCAGGATCTCCTGATATCCGGTCATCGCGGTATTGAAGACCACCTCACCTACCGTTGTGCCGGAAGCGCCGATGGAGAGGCCGCGAAAAATCGTGCCATCTTCCAGTGCGAGGACAGCGGGTTGAGACAAACGGACCTCCCAGTCGTTGTTGCCATACGTGCCAATCGGGTGCACGAGTAGGCCGGGTCAAATTCACCCTGTGGTCGCAAATTGCGGACGTTTAGCGCGTGATGGGGTCGCAAATAACCCCGCGCGGGCTGGGATTGCAGTCTACGGCAAAGGACTTAGCCTGTCTATTTTTTGCGAGCCATCCCAACCCCCAGACGATGTCGGTTACACTGCGCGCCCCTCCGCTGAGGAAACAACCCCATGTCACTGATCGAGCGCTACTTTGCGGGCAAGACCGCTGTCATATCGGGCGCAGGAGACGGGATCGGCAGAGCGCTCAGCCAGCGACTCAACGCNGCTGGCTGCCACCTCTGGCTTTCTGACATCAACCCCGAAACGCTGGCCGAAACCTGTGCATCACTGGATGGCTCCCGTGCGCGGGTCACGTCACAGGTGGTGGACTGTGGCCAGCGAGACGCTCTGTTCTCATGGGCGGAGGCCGTCAGCGCCGAGACGGGCAGCGTCGATGCGCTGTTCAACAACGCCGGGGTCGGTTACGGCGCGCGGTTCGCTGACTCCAGCGAGGAGAACTTTGAGTGGTTGATCGATATCAACTTCTGGGGAGTGGTCCATGCCACCAGAGCCTTTCTGCCGCTGCTTACTCAGTCAGAGCGGGGACATCTGGTCAATTTATCCTCCATTTTCGGCATGGTCGGCATTCCGACACAAAGCGCATACAACGCCGCAAAATTTGCGGTCCGCGGTTTCAGCGAGTCGCTCCAGGCAGAGTATCTGGACTCGAATCTGTTCGTGTCGAGCGTTCATCCCGGTGGCGTGCAGACCAACATCGCGCGATCCGCTCGCACAGACGGCGCTGGCAACATGGCCGATGCCGATGAGCGGGACCAGCAGTTCAGACGCCTTGCCAAAACCACACCGGAGCGCGCGGCGGACATCATCCTAAACGGGACCGCCCGCGGTAAACGCCGGATTATGGTGGGCTGGGATGCCTGGTTGATACTGCAGCTCACAAAAATTCTCCCCACCCGCTACCACTGGATCACCGCTAGGGTCGTCGATGACTGACACCATCGCCACCCGCTCGCTAGCGGGCACGGAGCGATTGGATCGTCAGTCTCTCTTCCTGCTTTTTACAGGCCTTTTCGCAACAGCTATTGGCCAGGCCTTTGTATTCGCCATACTGCCCCCGCTGGGCCGGTCGGTGGGTCTCGATGAAGTTCGCATCACCGCCATCATTTCGACATCAGCGCTTGTCTTCACGCTGGTCGCGCCTTTTTGGGGACGTTTCTCGGACAAGATTGGTCGCAAGCCTGTGATTCTTATCGGACTCATGGGCTACTGCATTGGTTCGCTTGCCTTTGCTGTGCTGTTC
>NYTG01000033.1 GCA_002683395.1 Halieaceae bacterium
GCCTATAACGCGGGGCCGAGTCGTGTCACGCGATGGTCCGACGGCACTATGGCGCTGGATCAATGGGTCGACTCGATACCCTTTGGTGAGACGCGGGAATACGTGCAAGCCGTTCTTGCTTATACGGTAATCTACCGAGCGAGAGGGGGGGTGCCCGCACCAATATTAACAGCGGCAGAGCGTGATGCGTTTTACTGAGAGGGCGAATAGGAGATGGTTCGCGTTGGTTATCCGCGGCGCGGTTCTTTGGGAAAGGAGATGGTAATGAATACCCTGCAAATGCAATCCTGTGTGCACGATAACGGGACAGTCGAGTGCACGTTAGTCGAAGTGGCTGTGCCTGAACCCGGCCCGGACGAGGTCGTGGTGGCAGTCGATGCTGCGCCGATCAATCCCTCGGATCTGGGATTAATGTTTGGCGCGGCCGATCTCGCTAGCGTTCGTGAGACTGAGCGCGATGGCCAGCCAGCGGTGATATTGGATGTGCCGCAGGCGGCGATGCGCGCCATGGCGCCAAGGGTTGGTCAATGGATGGCCGTTGGTAACGAAGGTAGCGGTCGTGTAGTGGCTACAGGGGAGGGTAAAGCCGCCGTAGCGCTGAAGGATCAGCGCGTGGGTATGTTCGGTGGTGAGATGTACACCGGTTATCGCTGCCTGCCTGCTGCACAGTGTTTGGCGTTTCCTGAAACTATCTCCGCCGAGCAGGCGGCCTCCTGCTTTGTGAACCCGATGACGGCCTTGGGTTTTATGGAAACGCGCGTTATGGAGGGGCAGAAGGCGATGGTGCATACGGCCGCAGCGTCGAATCTGGGGCAGATGTTGCTGCGGCTGTGTCAGGCCGACGATGTGCCACTGGTGAATATTGTCCGCTCACCGGAGCAGGTGGTGCTGTTGCAGTCTATGGGTGCTGAGTGGGTGCTCAATAGTCAGGATGATTCTTTTATGACGCAGCTGATCGAGGCGCTCGTCGCCACAGGCGCAACGCTTGCCTTCGATGCGATTGGCGGTGGGCGAGGCGTCAATCGTATTCTGACTGCGATGGAAATTGCGGCTGCGCAGACTGGCCCATGGTCTCGGTACGGCTCTGAGCAGGCCAAGCAGGCGTACATTTATGGACAGCTCGATCTCGGACCCACCGAATTAACTAGGGGCTATGGATGGGTTTGGTCCGTCAGTGGTTGGTTGTTGACACCCTTCATGAACAGGGCGGGGTCTGAGCGCGTCGCGCGTATGCGAGACCGAGTAGTCAAAGAGATTGACACGACTTTCAGGAGTCATTACTCCTCTAGGATGAGTCTACGAGAGGCGCTTTCGGTGGGCGCCGTGCGGGAGTATGGGGCGAGAAAAACCGGGCAGAAAACCTTGCTGGAAATGAACGCTTCAGCCGCCTGATTGCTTCACTACATAGCCCATGTCTGCGAGCGCTTTTTGACACGTTGCACGCTGGTCTCCCTGAATTTCCAATTGGACCCCTTTTACCGCGCCTCCCACGCCGCAGCGTTGTTTGAGCTGTTTGCAAAGGCTCTTGAGTTTCGCCAGATCTGCTGGAATACCGTCGATCACGGTGACTGCCTTGCCGCCCCGGCCCTTGGTCTCGCGCCGAATGCGAACCACCCCGTCACCGGTTGCGGCCGGCCCGTCGGCACCACAGACACACGCCACTACGAGTCTCTGGCACTGCGGACAAAGTCGACCTCCATCAGTTCGGTAGACCCCTCTAGAGTCAGAGCGCTTCGCCAATGGGTTCTCCTATGGGGTGCCGGGGCCTTTATACTAGCACCGGGCAAGTGGAGCGAGGGGGCCCCACTATGAGTGATACATCAGCATTAGAGGCGCAGTTGGCGTTCGTAGAAGAGGCGATGCGGTCGCTGGACAATGCTCTCGCAGCTCAGCAGCAGCACATTTTCAAATTGGAGCAGCAGGTCGACCGTTTGCGTCAGCAGCTTAATGAGCAGGGAGCGCGTCTGGATGCGGTCGCTGAGCCCGGTAATGACCCAGCGCCGCCACATTACTAGCGCCTTGGATTATTAAAGAGAGACTACTTATGAATTGGCGCGTAAGCATATTGATTTCACTTGTATTTATGGCTGGGATAGCCGTCTTGTTTGCGATTGTCACGCGCCCGGCCTCCGCGCCGCTCCACGAAATCTATGTTAACGGAACCGTACTGACGATGGACGCCTCAGACCGCATTGTCGAGGCGGTGAGTGTTCGGAACGGTCGGATTGATGCGGTCGGAGGGTCAGAGGCGTTGCTGGCGGCGGCCGATGAGCAAACGTCGGTAGTAGACTTACGCGGCCGAACGTTGATGCCGGGGTTTGTTGACGCCCACGGGCACTTTCCCGGGTCCGGGCAAACGGTTTTTTCGGCGGATTTAAACAGTCCGCCCATCGGTGAAGTCAACACCATGGCCCAATTGCTCTCGCGCTTGAAAGCGTTCGCTGCCTCGCGGTCCGATGGCTGGGTGGTGGGGCACGGTTACGATGACACGTTGTTACTGGAGCGGCGGCACCCCACTCGAGACGATCTGGATCAGGTCTCGGTGGAAAGACCCGTAGCGGTCGTGCATGTGTCGGGTCACCTGGCAGCGGTGAATTCAGCGGCGCTCAAGATGCTTGGCATTGACGCGACAACGCCCGACCCCGTCGGCGGGGTCATTGTTCGAGATCCCGATTCAGCCGATGGGCGACGACCGAATGGGGTGTTGGAGGAAACGGCTGCCAGAGCGGTTTGGGTACATACTCTCGATCTTGGCGTGATGGACGCCCTAAGGATGACGACCCAAGCGGCAGAAGAGTATTTGGCAGTCGGGGTCACGACCGCCTCGGCCGGTGGAATGCCGACCTCGGTGGCCACATTGCTGACTCTGTTGAGTCGGCTTAATCAGTTTCCACAACGCGTGGCGCTCTTCCCGCTATTTGAAGAGGTGGGCGAGGCGCTGTTGACAGGCGAGAAGTCCCTCGCTGATTTTGCGGGCGCCAATGTCATCGTGCCACGCGTCAAAATTATTGCTGACGGCAGTATTCAGGGCTACACCGGGTATTTGTCGGAGCCTTACTACCAGCCGTTCAAGGATGACGCAGGTTATCGGGGCTATCCTTCGGTTGCGCGAGACGAACTATTTCGGCAGGTAGCCGGTCTGTATCAGCGACGCATTCCGGTCGCGATTCACTGTAACGGAGACGCCTCCATTGATGATGGTCTGGATGCCATTGAGGCGGCAATGGAGGCCCATCCTTGGCCGGAGGCAAGACCGCTGATCATACATGCTCAGATGACCCGCAAAGATCAGATTGAGCGGATGGCTTTCTTGGGTGTGACGCCCAGTTTTTTCTCGGCTCATACCTATTACTGGGGCGATCGTCACGCCGCCATTTTTATGGGTCCAGAGCGTGCCGCTACGATGAGTCCTGCCCGCTGGGCTTTGGATGCGGGCGTCCGATTCAGTTCGCATCTGGATACCCCGGTCACGCCCATGCTGCCCTTGCAGGCGGTGTGGAGTCAGGTAGAGCGGGAAAGCACGGGCGGAATTGTGATTGGGCCTTCGCAGCGTATCGAGCGCATGCCGGCACTTCGCGCCGTGACCGTCGATGCGGCGTGGCAGNTTTTNNTGGATAACGAGATCGGCTCCATAGAGCCGGGAAAGCGNGCTGATCTGGTGGTNCTCTCNGATAATCCGCTGACGGCAGCGAATCTCCGGACGATCAAAGTGGACCGCACCGTTATTGACGGTGCCACGGTCTATAACCGATTTTAGCGACTGTCCTTGGCATCTAAGCCAAACTTTGCGGGATCGACGCGCACAAAAGTCGCTTCTGCGGTGGCGGTTAGCGTATGGCCGACGCGCATCGATGCGGTGACTTCCGTTCGCCGCTCGTCGATCTCGGTGGCCTTGGCGCTGATGTGAATCAGTGTGTTTAGGGGGGTGGGCTTGACGTAGCGGACTGATAGNCCGCTCGTCATGCCCGGACGACCGGTTTTAACGTGGGTCATACCCATTAGGTGATCGAGAATACCGGCTACCCAGCCGCCGTGGGTGTGCCCGGGAGGTCCCTCAAAGGCGGGTCCGAACATGACCTCGCCGACAATGCGGTTCGGTTCTTCGTGCCAGGTCAGCGTCGGTGCACTGGGGTGGCTGCGCCCGGCCATGGCAACCAACTCGCTCATAATGTTATCGATACTGCCACGATCCTTGCGCCGGGCCATATCGACGAACCCCGTCAGCTGCGGCTCTTTTTTTAAGCGCTGGGTCAGCTGTCGCATTGCTTCAGTGATTTCAGCAGCAGTGTCGAGCGACATGTCAGTGCTAACGACTGTCTCGTTGAGTGCTCTGGCCGCTACTGCAAGCTCACGCCGTGCCAGCCAGTAAGTCTCGTCGGGCGTATTGACCTGGTGGGAATGGTCGTCTTCGCTCATTTAAAGCCACTTCCCTGACAGAAGCTGAGCGTGCCAGCGTCTGATGTCTGTCACCAGCGCGTCAGGTTGCTCGAGGGAGGCGAAGTGTCCTCCCGCTGCGTGTTGGTCGTTAAACATGACCAGCTGCTGGTAACGTGTGCTGGCGAGTCGCTCTGTGCACAAGAAAAGTTCTTTGGGAAATAAAGAGATGCCCATAGGCAGCTCAATCGGGCGGTAATCAGGCTCGGTGAAGCTCTCCCAGTAAAGTTTGGCGCTGCTACCGGCGGAATTCGTCATCCAATAGTGCGTGGCAATGTCGAGCAGTACGTCACGTTCCACCGCATTTTCTGGGTGGCGAACCGTATTTTTTACGCAGTCAGTCCACTGGGCGTATTTTTCGATAATCCAGGCCATCTGCCCAGCCGGGGAGTCGGCNAAGGCATAGGCGAGGGTTTGTGGGCGAGTGCTCTGTTGTTTGGAGTATCCGGATTCGTGTTCTACATAGTGCATTGCCGCCGACAGGGTGGCCTGCTCCGCGGGGTCATCAGAGCTCATAGTTTGCTCGTCTGGGAGCACCAGCGGTAAATTCACATGCCCGGCGAGGCAGTGCGTTCCCGGGTGAAGCAGTAGCGCGTGAGTGACCAGAGAGCCCCAGTCACCGCCTTGAGCGATGTAGCTNTCGTAGCCCAGACGTTGCATCAGCGTATCCCACATGGCGGCAATCTGGGCGACGCCCACCCCAGGAGTGGTCGGCTGATCTGAGAAACCGAATCCGGGCAGGCTGGGTATCACCAGATGAAAGGCGTCGCTCGGATCGCCACCGGTCGTTGTCGGATCCGTAAGCGGCTCGATAATGTTCAGAAATTCGAGCACAGAGCCAGGCCAGCCGTGGGTGATGAGAAGCGGTTGGGCCTGTGTGTGAGGGCTCCGGATGTGGAGGCAATGAATGCCGAGATCAGAGATCTCGGTGAAGAGGTTCTCGTACTGGGACAGCTGTCTCGGAACGCGCTGCCAGTCATAGTCTTCCCGCCAGTATCGGACGAGTTCTTGACAGTAACTGAGTGGGATACCCTGTTGCCAGTCTTCCACTGTTTCCGGGTTAGGAAACCGAGTTTGCTCCAGTCGGCGGATGGCATCCTGCACTGCGGCAGTGTCGAACTGGGGCTCAAATAGCGTTAACGAGTGGTCCATGTCGTGTCGCTCCGAATGCGTGGACCGAGACACTAACGCCTGACTCTCCTCTGCTCAAGCCTCTATATCGAGCGCGAGTGCGTTGTAGGTTTCATTCAGCCATTCCAGGAGACGGGCACGCTCCCCTTCGTCTTCTATGGTGCGAGCTCTCAGGTGCGTCGTGCGGGGTTCGCGATCGAGAAAAAGCTTCCCCGTCAGTTTGTCCGCCTCGGTTGCACGGGCGAGCCATATGACCGTATCGGCACCTTCGTCGGGGGTGCGCAGTACTTTTTTGGTGACGCGCCTGAACCCGGGTAGGGCGTTCTGGACGCCCGGCGTGTCGGCCCACCCGGGGTGCATACTGTTCACGACGATATTATCTTTTGCCCATTGGTGCGCCCAGAGTTCAGTCAGCACGGTCAGCGCGCGCTTGGCCCGCGCATAGGCGACGGTGCCGTCATACTGATTGTCGGGCATGATCAACTCATCGCAGCGAAGTTTTTGGGTATACATGCCACCTGAGACGACATTGATGATACGGGCAGGAGCGTCTGCGCGGCGCAGGAGTGGTAGCAGTTGCTCTGTGAGTCGCCAGGGAGATAGCAGTAGCAGCGAGACGCTACGCTCAAGCCCTTCCGGGGTTGCTGCATAGTCATTGAACAGCGCCCCGGCATTGTTAATCAGCACGTCGATAGGCTCGCCTTGCTGAAGCAGTTTTTGACACAGCTTGTTAACCTCGCCCAGCAGGCTTAAATCGGCCAGCTCGACGTGGTCAGCCCGGCGACCCGTCTCTGCCTCGAAGGCCCGCTGCATCAGGTCAAGCTTGGCGGGNTCGCGAATGACAACGGTGAGTGTGGCGCCTGCTTCGAGCAAAGAAACCGCCGTGGCAAATCCCAGTCCCGCATTGGCTCCGGTTAATAAAACATGCTTCCCGGCCATGTCGTTGCTCATAGGGAGCCATTTCCGTCGGCCTCTGCGATGCCCGTAGCGGGTAAAGCAGACCAAGGCTGTCGCCAGCTTCTTGTCTTTTTGTTCGGTCTCTGCAGAGGCGTTTGGAGCAGGGTTTCCGTCGGCTAATGCTCTCGCTAGGCCACGGAGACTGGCGCGACCCATTTTGTGCATTCCGGCCTCGGCGTTGCGCGCAAGGAGATCAAGCCCATATCGAAAACGAAACTCGGCGACGTAAGTGATACGAGTCCGGCCTCGGCTCAGTGCTTCAAACGTGATGACATCTTTGACGTTAAAAAACCGACTGGTGCCCTCCAGCGCAACGCTTNGCCATGGCGTGAATTCAGTGATGCAGTAATNCAGNCTGAGTTTCGTGGGACCGGCTTTGCAAAGCACGGAAAAGTGACTGCCTTTGCCGACGGGCCCCGGGCTAAGCTTGCGTGCCGCCACCGCGGTGGCGTCCCACTCTACGGTGGTCCTGAAATCGGATACGTAGCGAAAGCAAGCTTCGACGGGGCGTTCAACCTCGATGACTTCCGTAAGGGTAATCATGGCGGGTTCTCTAACAGTAGGTACTGACAGTACGCTGCAGACAAAAGCTTAGTTCAACCGCCTGCCGTGACAGAGATTGATCACGGCAACGTCGGATTATTCCTCAACCCAAACAACCCGCAAGGGCTCACCGAAGTCGTCATAGACGACCTGACGTCTTTTNTTGGGCGTTCTGCCCCGCACCACCTTTGTGCGTCCTCTTTTCGCCGCNCGCCGAGCTTCGAGTACTGCAACCACATCGTTAAGGGGTGTTCGCTCGCTGCGACGTGCATCAAACAGCGGGGCGGGTGGGGGGGTTTCATTGCGGTCATAGGCGCTTTCGCCAACCGCCAGTTCCTCGACCTTCCCACCTGACGATAAAAACGCCGCGGTCTGGCGCTGCAGCCGGTCGCGNAGATCTGTCTTTGAGGGCGGTTTTTTCACGTAATCGTCTCCACGGNCNACATTATAAGGAACGAGCCTGCCGACATGAAACAGTTGGGCTGACCGTGCGTGGCTGTTTCTGGTTTAATGCCTCAGCGTAAAGGCTAGGGGTGNAGGGGTTTCGTGCGATCTACGTGTGAGAGCCAGTTAGATNAGCAGGGCAAGGGGNGCGAGTGATGCGCTCCCTGCGGTCAGTGCTGGTCTTTTTCTGGATGGCGGTTACCGTTATTCCTTTTGCGTCTGTCATCATCATTTGCGCTCCGGTTATCGGACCGGATGCGCGCTGGTGGTATCTCGCCAGACCTTGGCTTCAGGGGGCCGTCGAAGCGGTTAGATTGGTGGGGGGCATCCAATATACNGTGATCGGTGAGGAGTATCTTCCCGCCGCGGGGGATAACCAACGCATCATTCTCTGCCCGAAGCACCAATCCACCTGGGAAACATTTTTTTTCGCGAGTCGGATGCCGCGTCCTCTAGCCTATGTGTTCAAGCGGGAGCTACTTTATGTTCCGTTCTTCGGATGGGCTATGGCGTGCCTCAATATGATTCATATTGACCGCGGTGCTCGGGGAGATGCCTGGAAGAAGGTCGCTTCGCTCGGTGAGGCGCTGATGGACCGGGGCAAATGGGTCATCATGTTTCCTGAGGGCACGCGNTCTGANCGGGGTGGNCAGGGGGTCTATAAGACGGGCGCAGCGAGACTCGCGATTGCCACGGGCGCGAGTATTGTTCCGATTGCCGTTGCCTCAGCCCGGTGCTGGCCGCGAAAGAGCTTTACCTTCATACCGGGCATGGCTGAAGTGTCCTTTGGACCGCCCATCGCGCCAAAGCCGGGCGAAAGCGCCGGCGAGCTGATGGAAAAAGTCTCTGTCTGGATCGAGCAGGAGATGCGTCGCATCGACCCCGAGGCTTATCCGGCTGACGAGCGACCGCCGGATCCGGCGCAGCAGGAAGCGGCGCAAAGAGAAATCCTGGAGGTTCAAGCCGCGGCCGCGCGGGCCGCTCAGGGCGGCGTGGCCGATGAGAACTGATACACCGTACTTATGCGGCGCCTGACGGGGATCTGTAGCGTCGGTGCCGGTGTACACTGCAGCCCGGAGTGAGGGGGGTCTTAGATGGGTTTTTATAGCGATACGATCGTACCGAGGTTAGTGACTTGTGCCTGTGGGACAAAGCCCATATTGAAGCAGCGAGAGAAGATCGTGCCGCTCGCCACGGGCAGGGTTCTGGAGATTGGCGTAGGAGCTGGACATAACCTGCCTTATTACGATTCGGCGCAAGTAGATTCGGTTGTGGGAATCGATCCCTGCACGACCAGTTGGCACCTTGCACAACCGAGAGCCAGGGAGCTGGGAGTGCCACTTGAGTTCCTGGAGGGTTCGGCAGAGGACATGCCNCTGTCAGATGCTACGTTTGATAGCGTGGTGATGACCTATAGCCTTTGCACCATTCCTGACGCGCACGCGGCACTCTCGGAGATTCGTCGCGTGCTCAAGCCTGGAGGCCGGCTGCTGTTTTGTGAGCATGGCGAGGCGCCAGATCCCTCAGTGGCGCGCTGGCAGGCACGCGTGAACCCCCTGTGGAGGCGTATTCTGGGAGGTTGCAATCTCAATCGACCCATTTTGAGCTGGATCGGTGAGGCTGGTTTTTCTATGCAGTCCTGTGACCAGATGTATCTGCCTGGCACGCCTCGGATTGCGGGTTTTAATGTATGGGGAAGCGCTCAGCGCTAAAGACCTCGCCCGGTANAGAGTGATGTCTGTTTGGCGTGCCGTCGGAGTGCTGGGGCCCATGGGTTTTCACCGGATCAAAGGAAAAGGTTGTGAGGGTGATGACTGATCGGTGCCAGCTCATCACCTTGGGGGTTTGGCTCGGGTATGCCGTGCTGATAGGGCTGCTCTCTGGGTGTGTCAGTGAGCCGGCGCACGTTGTTTCCTCCGATTTGCCAATCCCCGATTTTGCCGGGCACTGGGAGATAGATTACGCACGTAGCGACAGCGTCCAGACCCAGCTCAATGCCTCGTTTCGGGAAGTGCAGCGTGAACTGCGCCGGCGTCGAGAGGCGGCTGAGCGCGGCGCGACCTACCAGGGTGCACCACTGGGGAATTTGGATAGGTTAGTCGCTCTCGCAAAGATGGCAGAGCTGGTGACGGAATCAGAGTTGCTGGAGGTGTTTCAGGACAGGCNGCTGGTGCGTATAGAGAGAGAAAACAGCTTTGCCCTGAGCTGTTCGCTGGAGGGCGACCAGTCAGTGCCCAGTCAGCTGGGCGCAGAGCGCTGCTGGTGGGATGGTCGGCAGCTTAATTTTTCGGTGCTATTGCCCGACGGCTTGACGATTAAGCATCGTTTTGCCCGATCTGACGATGGCCTTTCTATTGCGCAGCGCACGGCGTTGAGTGCGCCGGGGGTCTCGAGGGAAGTGGAGGTCGTGCGCATTTTTTCTCGGTTCGACCCTGCGGCGAGGGGGTTTCGTTGCACGCANACTCTGTCGCGNGGTCGAGTGTGTACGACAGAGCCCGATGAGTCATGAAGGAAGGATTGAGTTGAAGCGTACGCTGGTGTTTGTGGCTTGTATTGGGCTGATCAGTTGTTCGGGTCAATCGGCAAGAGAATCGGGTGAAACAGCGTCGCGTGAATCCACGATTCTCTGGCAAACCCCTGAGACATTGGTGGTGGCTCAAACGCCCGCAGAGCCATTGCTTGATGTTGCCGTTGAACTATTAGATCCCGGCGTGAGCCCTGAAGACAGCACCCCCGGCGCTGCGGTGAGACGTTTGGAATCGCAGTTGCTTGCCGGCGACCTCAGGCAGACTCTCATTCGCAGTAACCAATGGGGCGTAGTCAGAATAGTGCCCGAAGCCTCCGCACTGACCCCNGTCTCGATTCGCGCGCGTATCCTTGAGTCGAATGGACGGGATCTGGTGCTTGACGTGCTGGTCGAAGATGCACTGGGGGTCGTTTGGTTCGAGCAGACGATAGCGTACCGACAGAGTCTGGATGAGTCGGGCGCACGCGGTTTTCAAGGGGTATTCAATGCACTGGGTAACCGGCTACTCGAGGCGTGGCAAGCGCGAAGTGTTGAGAGGCAACGGGCGCTCATTGAGGCGACAGCGATTACCTACGCACAGGAGCTGGTGCCCGACATGTTCTCGGGAATGATTCAACGAAGCGAGCAGGGTTGGGAGCTCGTGAGATTGCCCGCCGGAGATGATCCTATGCTGGAGCGAATCGANCGGGTCCGACATCAGGAGTACCTGTTTTGTGACACGATCGACGAGCAGTTCACCGAGCTGGCTGGGCGAGTGAGGCCCACCTACGGGCTGTGGCGAGAGGCGACTTTGGAGCAAATGGAGTGGTTGGACCGTTATGAGCAGCGAGCGGCGACAAGGTCGGTTAAAGCCGCGGACAGTGACTTCTCGCGCATGCAGGCAGAATACGCGGCATACCGCTCCTATCGTATACAGGAGCAGGCCTTGTTCGATCTGGCTGAAGCCTTTGATGGAGAGAGTCAGCCTACGGTCATGCGAACACAAGATCAGGTCTTCAAATTGGAGGGTACGCTTGAGGCTCAGTACGAGACGTGGCGTCGGCTACTTCGCGATATCTACATGATAGAGCAGGGCTCATAGCAGTGGTGACGCANCGGTTTCTCGCGACCTGCCCGGCGGGAGTGGGGGTGTATCTGGCTCAGGAGCTCGGTGAGTTGGGTGCGGACTCAATTGTCGAGCGACCGGCGGGTGTTTCATTCGAGGGAAGTCTTGGTCTCGCCTATCGGGTATGTCTTTGGAGCCGGATGGCTAACCGCATCATTCTGGAGCTTGGCGCGCGTCCGGTGGATTCAGCGGANAGCATTTATGATTTCGTGCTAGCAATTGACTGGGCGGAACACATTTCGCCGCAGGGCTCTCTGATGGTCGACTTTTCGGGCCGCAGCGCAGACATTCGCAATGCACAGTTTGGTGCCCGCCGGGTCAAGGATGCCATCGTTGACCAGTACCGGACTAAAGCGCTGAATCGGCCGTCGGTCGATTTGCGTCAACCCGACGTGCGGGTTGCTGCCCGCCTTCACAAGGGGACCTTGAGTGTCGGCATTGATCTCAGTGGCGACAGTCTGCATCGGCGCGGCTACCGGTTAAATGGGGGGCTGGCGCCTCTAAAAGAAAACATCGCCGCCGCCGCGCTCTGGGCTGCGCAGTGGCCGGCGCGCTGCAAGCGCGGCGAAGCCCTGCTCGATCCCATGTGTGGCTCTTCGACGCTGCTGCTCGAAGGCGCGCTAATGGCACTGGACCGTGCGCCCGGGTTAGACAGGCAGCAGTTTGGTTTTACCGGCTGGCTGGGTCACGACGAGGATCAGTGGCGCGCTATTAAAGCGGCGGCCAGCGAACGCGCAGATTCGCAATCTCGAAGCGACATCGAAATTCGNGGTTACGACGGCGATATCCAGGCGGTGCGACGGTCTCAGGAGAACATCAGCCGGTTGGGCCTTGAGGACATTGTGCGAATTCGATGCAAGGATCTCGCCGCCGTGACGCGACCCACGCACCGTAACTTCTCCGCGGGTCTGATGGTGGTCAACCCGCCATGGGGCGAACGTATGGGCCATGCTGACGCGCTACCCTATCTTTACAACACCCTGGGTGAGCTGATGAGTCGGCAGTTNGACCGTTGGCGAGGCGTCATCCTCACCTCGGATCTATCACTCGGAAAAGCGGTGGGGCTCAGAGCGGATAAGCGACATCGATTTCATAACGGGCGCTTAGATTTGCACTGTCTGCAGTTTGATCTGGGCGCAGATAACCGTTTTCGTCCGCTTCAGGGGTTCGCTGACACCGAGTCTGCCCAGGCAGAGGGTGAGGCGCNTTTGTCAGACGGCGCGCAGGTTGTCGCGAATCGGCTTCGAAAAAATCTGCGGCGCCTCAAACCCTGGCTAAACCGCGAGCGCGTCGGCTGCTACCGGGTTTACGACGCAGATATTCCGGAGTATTCAGCGGCGATTGATGTCTACGAAGGACGACTGCATGTCGCAGAGTATGCGGCGCCCAGAGACGTGCCGCCGGAAAAGTCGGCCCGTCGGCTCGACGAAGTGGTAGAGGCGGCGCGCGCGGTATTTGAGGTGGTCTCTGCTGAAGACTTAGCGGTAAAGCGGCGCCAGCGACAAAAAGGTCGGGATCAATACCAGCGCCTCGGTGATGCAAAGGAGCGCGTGGTGGTGACAGAGGGTCAGGTCAAGGTCCTCGTGAATTTGCATGACTATCTCGATACGGGTCTGTTTTTGGATCACCGACCGTTAAGGTCGTGGTTGGGAAGCGAGTCGAAGGGGCGTCACTTTCTCAACTTATTCAGTTACACCGGAGCAGCTACCTTGCACGCGGCATTGGGTGGTGCCACCACCAGCACCAGCGTTGATACCTCGGCGACTTATCTGGACTGGTTTCAAGCAAATCTGGCGCTGAACGGGTTGTCAGATAGGCAGCATCGTGGGGTGCGGGCAGATGTGCGGACCTGGCTNGCGCAGGAGTCCCGTCAGTACGATCTCATCATGCTTGATCCACCCTCGTTTTCCAATTCCAAAGGTCAGGACGACTTCGACGTACAGAGAGATCACCTGCCGTTGCTGCAGCTCGCAATGGCAAGACTCAGCCCTGATGGGGCGCTNTATTTTTCAACGAATCATCGTCGCTTCTCGCTTGATCCACAGGCAATGGAAATGTGGCAGGTGAAGGATGTGACTCNATCGTCGATCCCCGAAGATTTCTCGCGCAACCCGCGCATCCACTATTGCTGGCGGGTAACGCATCGTTGATCCCATCGTGAGGTTCGCCACCTAGCCCGCCACTATTGGGGCTTGCAAAATCGGCGGAGAGCCACTACTGACGCGCCTCGGGTGCTATAATCCGCGCCCTTTTGGGNAGGCTCGCACCGCGGTGGTCACGTGGCAGGNNAGCGCGGGCCTAATAAGACAGTGCGCAGCAGGAAAGCAGAGGTTATGGCGAAAACCCTTTACGACAAGCTATGGGATGCTCATTTGGTTGAGCAGCGAGATGACGGCACAGCGCTGATCTATATCGATCGGCATCTTTTACACGAGGTCACCTCACCGCAGGCTTTTGAGGGGCTTANCCTCGCGAACCGCNGATTGTGGCGGCGNAGCGCTAATCTTGCAGTGCCAGATCACAACGTCTCGACCCTCAAGAGCGAGCGTGAGGCGGGTCTGGCCGCGCTGCCCGATCCGGTGTCGAGGCTTCAGCTTCAGACGCTGGATGACAACTGCGACACGTTTGATGTGGTTGAGATCCCGCTGAACGACGAACGCCAGGGGATTGTGCATGTGATGGGGCCGGAGCAAGGAGCGGTGCTGCCAGGGATGACGATTGTTTGTGGTGACTCCCATACTTCAACCCACGGTGCGGCCGGGGCGCTCGCGCATGGTATTGGTACCTCAGAGGTCGAACATGTATTGGCGACCCAATGCCTGATTCAGAGAAAAATGCAGAATTTCCAGGTCGAAGTCTCAGGGCAGCTCGGCCCNGGCGTGACAGCAAAGGATATTGCTCTGGCCGTGATTGGCGAGATCGGTACCGCCGGCGGCACCGGCTACGCGCTGGAATTTACCGGCTCGGCGATCGAGAGTTTGACCATGGAGGGTCGCATGACGCTCTGCAATATGGCGATCGAAGCGGGTGCCCGATGTGGGCTGGTGGCGGTCGATGATGTCACGTTGGATTATTTCCGGGAGAAGCCCTTTGCGCCTAAGGGAGCCCAATGGGACGCGGCTGAGGCTTGGTGGCGGACCTTACACACTGACAAGGGTGCTGTCTTTGATCGCAGTATCGTCATCGATGGTGNCTCGATTGCACCCCACGTCACTTGGGGAACATCACCTGAGATGGTGGCCTCGGTAAAAGGCTATGTCCCCAGATTGGCAGATATGCCCGACGAAACGGCACGAATAGGGCTGTCNAGAGCGCTCGATTACATGGGGCTCGAGGAGGGCATGGCCATTTCTGATATCCAGCCGGACGTTGTCTTCATTGGTTCCTGCACGAACTCGCGTATCGAAGATCTGAGAAGTGCGGCGGCCATTCTCGACGGGCATCGTATCGCACCCANCATTCGCAAGGCGCTGGTGGTGCCGGGTTCAGGACTGGTAAAAGCCCAAGCAGAGGCTGAGGGGCTCGATCAGATATTCCTTGAGGCGGGCATGGAGTGGCGCGAGCCGGGGTGTTCAATGTGCTTAGCCATGAACGCNGATCGGCTGATGCCCGGCGAGCGTTGCGCGAGCACCTCTAACCGAAACTTCGAAGGCAGGCAGGGGAGTGGCGGCAGAACGCACCTGGTGAGCCCCGCGATGGCCGCTGCCGCCGCGGTCGCCGGGCGCTTTGTTGCAGTCGGTGAGGTCATGAGTGATGCNGGAGGTGCCGCCCGATGAAGCCCTTTATCCAGCATGATGGTTTGGTAGCGCCTATGGATCGGGCTAACGTCGATACCGATCTGATGATCCCGAAGCAGTTTTTAAAATCCATAAAGCGCTCCGGTTTTGGCCCTAACCTGTTTGACGAACTCCGTTACCTCGATGAAGGTCAGCCGGATGTCGATAACAGCCAGCGACCGCTAAACCCTGAATTCGCTATGAATTCTGCCCGCTATGAGGGCGCGTCGATATTGCTCGCGCGCGAAAATTTCGGCTGTGGATCGAGTCGTGAGCATGCCGCCTGGGCCATGGAGGATTANGGTTTTNGGGCGGTTATTGCGCCCAGCTTTGCCGATATATTTTGCTCGAATGCACTCAAAAATGGGCTTTTACCCATTGTTCTCTCGACAGCACAGGTTGATGCCTTGTTCGTGGCGCTCTATGCCGAGGAAGGATTTAGTCTACGTATCGATCTACAGGCCTGTACGATCACGCTGCCCAACGCCGAGCAATGGCCGTTCGAGATAGATGCGTTTCGCCGGGACTGTTTATTGAGCGGCTTGGATGATATCGGCATCACGCTTGAGCGATCAGAGGCGATTCGGGCATTTGAGCGCCGGCATCAAGCGCGTTTTCCCTGGCTCTTTGAGGATATCGTACTGTGACCCGTCACGTCCTGTTGCTGCCGGGTGATGGGATTGGTCCGGAGGTGGTTCGAGAGGCGCGCCGGGTGCTGGAAGTTGTGGGCGATCGATATGCGCTTGATCTCGCCTTTACCGAGGCGAACCTGGGTGGCGTTGCCATCGATCTAGAGGGCCACGCTTACCCCCCGTCAACCCAACACCTAGCGCGCGAGGCGGACGCCATCTTGCTCGGTGCGGTGGGTGGACCGAAATGGGATTCACTGCCCGCTGCCCAGCGACCTGAGCGTGGGNTGNTGGCCATTCGTTCCGATCTAGACTTATTTTGTAATCTTCGCCCNGCAATGCTGTTTCGGGAGCTGGCAGAGGCGTCGAGTCTGCGTGCNGAGCTCGTCGCGGGGNTGGATATCCTGATCGTGCGAGANCTGACGGGCGGCATCTATTTNGGTGAGCCGCGGGGTATACACACCCTTGATGATGGGGTGCGCGAGGGGGTTAATACTGATCGCTACAGCGAGACAGAAATACGTCGTATTGGACGCCTTGCTTTTGAGGCCGCCCGTAAACGCAATGGCCGTTTGTGTTCGGTGGATAAGGCCAACGTGCTTGAGGTCACTATGTTGTGGCGCGAAGTGATGGAGTCTCTTAGCGCGGACTATCCNGATGTCGTCCTGTCGCATCTGTACGTGGATAATGCGGCCATGCAACTGGTGCGCGAGCCAAAGCAGTTCGATGTCATGGTCACCGGGAATTTATTCGGCGATATTCTCTCTGATGTTGCCGCGATGCTGACAGGGTCTATNGGAATGCTACCCTCCGCCTCGCTCAACGCGGAGTCGCGTGGCCTTTATGAGCCTGTGCACGGCTCGGCGCCCGATATTGCGGGTCAGGACAAAGCTAATCCGCTCGCAACGATGCTATCGGCCGCCATGTTGCTACGGTACTCGCTAAACGCGCCTGAAGCGGCGGATCAGATTGAGCGCGGCGTTGCCGCGGTGTTGGCACAGGGATTGCGCACCTGTGACCTCGCAGTGGGCGACGCTCAGGCAGACGCGTTGGGCACGCGGGCAATGGGCGATGCCGTTGTGGCGGCGCTTTTGGCTCAGTCAGCAGCGCAGTAACGGGAGAAATCAGTCATGAAGCCAGTTAATGTGGCAGTCGTCGGTGCGACCGGCGCAGTGGGCGAAGCCATCATCGAGATACTGGAATCGCGGGAGTTCCCGGTCGATAACCTTTATCCGCTAGCATCCAGCCGATCTGCAGGAAAATCGTTGCAATTCAGAGGTAAGCGCCACACCGTTCAGGATTTAAATAAATTTGATTTTTCACTTACGCCGATTGGCCTGTTCTCTGCGGGGGGTGACATTAGCGCAAAGTACGCGCCGATTGCCGCCGAGGCGGGATGTGTCGTGATCGACAATACCTCTCATTTTAGGCGAGAGGACGATATTCCGCTGGTCATACCTGAGGTCAATCCTGGAGCGATCGCGGATTTTAAGCGGCGCGGCATCATTGCCAACCCGAATTGCTCAACGATCGGTATGCTGGTTGGATTGAAGCCACTCTACGATGCGGTCGGCATTGAGCGGATCAATGTGGCGACGTATCAGGCGGTAAGCGGCAGCGGAAAAGTAGCCATCGAGGAGTTAGCGGGTCAGACGGCGCGTTTACTCAACGGCAAGGAGGCAGAGCCTGATTTTTACCCCAAGCAGATTGCCTTCAATGCCTTGCCTCACATCGATAGCTTTCAGGATAACGGCTACACCCGAGAAGAAATGAAAATGGTATGGGAGACGCAGAAAATTCTTGATGACCCGACCATTCGGGTAAACCCGACCTGTGTGAGGGTGCCGGTGTTCTTCGGTCATGCCGAGGCGGTGCATATCGAGACTCGCGAGGCCATTAGCGCCGCCGACGCCAGAGCACTATTGGAAGGGGCTGATGGCGTTACGGTAATGGATAGCCATGAAGCGGGCGGCTATCCCACGCCCGTTACGGAGGCAGCCGGTGCCGACGCCGTGTTTGTCGGGCGAATCCGCGCAGATATTTCACACCCAAAAGGGTTGAATCTTTGGGTGGTGGCTGACAACGTACGGAAAGGAGCCGCGCTGAACAGCGTACAGATCGCAGAATTGTTGCTGGCAGAGCATCTCCCGGAAAATTCGTGAAATTCGGTCTCAAGTAGAGTAGACGCCAGGGAAAGGCGGCAGGGACCGCATTGAAGCCAGACCACAGGAAGGTAAAGGCGACGACCCCATGAAAACACACGTTTTACTGACTGCCTGTTGTTTAATGGCCGCTATCGCGGCCCGTCATAGCTGGGCCCTCGGGCTTGGCGAGCTCACGCTGTCCTCTTATCTCAACGAGCCGTTCCGTGCCGAGGTCGCGCTGCTAGAGGCAGACTTACTCGACGACGAGGACGTCCAAGTGGGGCTCGCACCTGATGCGGACTTCTCACGATTTGGTCTGGAACGCGTTTTTGTTCTGAGCGACATTCGTTTTGAGATTCAATCCGGCTCCTCGGGGAAGCGGGTCATGCTGTCCACCGAGTTTCCGCTGCGCGAGCCCTACCTCGACTTTATTATTGAGGCGAGGTGGCCTGATGGTCGTCTGCTGCGCGAGTACACGGTGCTGATGGATCTGCCTCCTACGACTGGAGGC
>NYTG01000004.1 GCA_002683395.1 Halieaceae bacterium
TCTAAATATTTAAGATCTAAAGAATAAGCGTATAATAATAATTCCTAAATTAAATTTATGTATGATGGCAATAGCGCATGGGAACCACCTGATCCATTCCGAACTCAGTAGTGAAACGGTGCATCGCCGATGGTAGTGTGGGGTTTCCCCATGTGAGAGTAGGTCATCGCCAGGCTTCAAACAAAAAGCCTCGATCGCGTTAGCGATCGGGGCTTTTTCATTGATGGAGCAGCACGCTATCCTCGACTTACTGCCAACGCTCATCCCTCATGACCACATATTGAGCGCATATTCACGGCCATTGGACGCTGTTATTCTCTCGTGATGTCCGCACCCTCAATACGCCATGCTGTGCCTGATCTGGCGGTCAGTGTAGTGTTGTTTCACAGCCCGATGGAGCAGCTTCGTGCGCTCATCGAATCATTGATCAAAGCGGTCAACGAGGCCGCTCTGCAATCCGTCGAGCTCATTTGCGTGGACCATAGTGGCGACGGTGAGTACGCCAAGCGGTGTCGCGCTTTATGTGCCGCCTACAGTGATGCGGCCGCGCTGCACATTAGAATGCTCGTTCCCGACGCCAATGCAGGTTATGGAGCGGGCCATAACCGGGCGATGACCGAGGTCGATAGCCGCTATCATTTGATTCTCAATCCTGATGTAGAACTGGCGACGGATGCGGTGGCGCTTGCATTGAGCGTACTGGCAGCTCGGGAGAACATTGTGCTGCTCGCTCCCACAGGCTTTAGCCCGTCAGGAAAGCCCGAGTTTCTGGCGAAAGCTTATCCATCAGTGTGGGTGCTGGGCTTGAGAGCCTTCGCGCCAAGGTGGCTTCAACGCAGGTGCAGCCGCTCCCTGGCACGCTATGAGATGCGGGACCAGTCGCACGACGGACCAATCCGGCCGATTCCCCTCGCATCGGGGTGCTGCATGTGGGTCCGACGCGCAGCGTTTGATCAAGTGGCAGGCTTTGATCAAGCTTACTTTCTTTATTTTGAAGACTACGATTTGTCTCTCAAGATGGCCGAACAGGGCGCGATAATGGAGCACCAAGACATTCATATTATTCATCATGGCGGGGATGCCTCACGCAAAGGTTTGCGCCATGTGCTCTGGTTTATCATGGGCGCTGCAAGATTTTTTCGCCGTTGGGGCTGGAGGTGGTTCGGTTAAGCACGGTGCCATGAGATACTGGATCAATGGCTGAAGCGGATACGCAACGACCCACAGCGCCGGAGATCCTCTGGCAAGAGGAGTGCGCGCGACGGATGGTGCTAAGCCATCTCGGCATCACACCCTTGATCAGCCGGTTCGACCCGGCAGCTGCCAAGCCCGCCGAGCGGTTCATTGCGCCGACTGCATCATCTGTAGAAGCCTTATCAACTCGAGAGGGACCCGCGGAAGGCACCTCTGAAGAGATGCGAGGCGAGCAACTCCGGGCGCTTTTGCGTGGCGACGAGAGTGGTGATGTAGAAAATGAATCCCGCGTTTCGAAAGCCTCCGTCGAGCCGGCGAATGCGCGATCTACCCCAGCCAAGACTGAGTCCGCGACGGATATACCGCTGGCACTATTGATGGTCACCAGTGACGATATTCTGTGGATCGAGATCCTCGAGGATCGTCTCTTGAGACAGGAGCAGCTGCAGCTCATTGCGGCTATGGCGCGCGCGATCCGGGGATCAACGGTGCGCTGTGCTCACCAGCAGCTTGATTGGCCGCCCTCTGGCGAGGCGGCGCTCAGGGCGCCGCCGGGAGGGCTAGAGGAGATGCTCTCTGGCTTCCTGACCCGACTCATTACCGACCATGCCACGGAGCATATCGTGCAGCTGGGGGCGTGTGATGCGCTGCCTGCAACGAGGATCCCGATTCACATCATGCCCTCCAGCCTCGAGATGCTGCAGGATGGCGCTAAAAAGCAGCATGCCTGGTCAATACTCAAGCCTTTGCGCAACGGTGCCTGATTCCTCCACCGCCGTTCAGGTGCTCACCGATCTCAGAGGCACCGCCCACCTCAAACCGCTGTATGAGAACACCGATGGGCCAAGCTATGAATTTCTGAAGGGTCTAGTCGCTCAGGCGCATTGCTCGGCCTGGTGCTTATTCAGAGATGAGAAAGCGGTCGCCGCGATCTGGTACCAGCGTGCCGGTGATCGCGCTGACATGATTGATCTGCGCGTGCTCGCGTCGAGCAGAAGGCAGGGTTTGGGCAAGCGGCTATTGCGGGCCTCCCTGATCGCGCTGGAGGGCGTGACGACGGTCGATTTGGAGGTCCGGGAATCTAACCTTGCAGCGCAGGCGCTTTATCGGGCGATGGGTTTCCAAGAGACAGGGCGTCGCCCCGATTATTATGCGGCGGCGTCGGGGCGTGAGCCTGCGATCTTGATGTCGCTCGCGTTGAATGTGGATGAAGCAGTCAGTTAGGCGTCGCGACGTGCCCGCTTTCAGGCGGATCATGACAATTTTGATAGAAGGGGTGCTGGTATGAACATTATCGAAACCGATTATTGGTGCCTGATGCTGCCCCCCGAGTGGTCTGCTGAGCAGGAAGAGGACACGGTTTGCATCACCGATCAGGATGGGATTGGTGAACTGGCCCTGACTGCCTTGATTCGGGAGCAAGATAACGCCGCTGCGGCAAGCCCCGCCGAAATCGCCCGGCAAGAGTCGCCAGAGGTCACCGACTGGGTAACCGCGGCGTTCGGTGAATTT
Organism: Halieaceae bacterium; assembly: GCA_002683395.1. Lineage (GTDB taxonomy): Bacteria > Pseudomonadota > Gammaproteobacteria > Pseudomonadales > Halieaceae > Luminiphilus. Next base: position 2,707 of record NYTG01000004.1, read on the forward strand.
TCGGGTGTGACCGGGTCTTTTCAGGAGGAGGGATCGGTGGTGCAGGAGTGGTATTTGGGCCATGGTCCGGCGCTACTGTATTGCACCTATGTCTGCGCGACGGAGGATGAAGGTATGGATGTCGCAGCGGTGGAAGAAATTCTGGGCACGCTTGTGCCCGGGGACGCACTGCTGGATGTGTGAATTGCAATCGGCCCTAGCGTCTTGTCAGGATACGGTGCCCGTCACCCTTACTCGCTTGCTACCCGCCACCGGCGTCGCTGCCCGGGCCCGCGCACGGCGCTCGAGGCTGTTGTCGATCTGATTCTTTAAAGCGATCAGGCAGCCGGTAACCAAGAAGGCGCCGGGCGGCAAGATGGCCACTAAAAAGGGGTAATCGACCCTAAAGACCTGCCATCGCCAAGCCTCTGCTCCCGCGCCAAATAATAGCTGCATGTCCGCGAACAAGGCACCGGTGCCCAGCAGCTCGCGAATGGCGCCCAGCAGCACCAAGACCGCGCCAAATCCCACGCCCATGATAAAGCCGTCATACAGGGCCGCAGGCACGGCGTTTTTTCGGGCAAAGGCATCTGCCCTGCCCAAAATGATGCAGTTAGTGGTGATGAGCGGCAGAAAAATGCCAAGAATCTGGTAGAGCTCGTAACTGTAGGCCTGCATTAAGAGTTCAGTGACGGTGACAGCTGCCGCAATAATCATGACAAAAACCGGCAGTCTTATGGTGTCTGAGACAACGGCGCGAATCAGCGAAACCGAGGTATTCGACACCACAAGTACAAACAGGGTGGCGGCGGCGAGGCCCAGGGCGTTGACGGTTGAAGCGGTGACCGCGAGCAAAGGGCACAGGCCCAACAACTGCACCAGAGCGGGATTGTTTTTCCACAAGCCGTTGAGGGTCAGTTGACGATAAGACGTACTGCTCATGCTGAGTCCGGGTTTATTCCAAAAAGTTGTGCCGAGTTCAGGGTAGCGTATTCGAGCGCACGGCGCGTGGCGAGGATCACAGCACGAGGCGTGACGGTGGCGCCGGTGAATTGATCAAAAATGCCACCTTCTTTCTGTACGTTCCATCCGGCAAGCACCGGATTGATGAGGCTGTGATGATTGAAGCCCAACACCCAATCCGATTTGCGTAAGTCGACTTTGTCGCCCAGGCCCGGTGTCTCCCGGTGGGATACCACGCGAACTCCGGCGACGGTGCCATCGCTGCGGATGCCAACCAGCGCTCGGATATCGCCGCTGTAACCATCCCGAGCCGTAGCAGGCAGGATGACGCCGATGATCACGCCCCCCTGTCGAACCCGATAACCCTGCCGCGCCTCACGAATCCCCAGCAATGCCGTATCGGCCTCCACCACGAAGGTGTCGTCGACAACCTCGTTGTCGTGGGTGTCGGCGGGAAAAATTTCCAGTAGTTGCCGGGCTTCGGCGCGTCGTACCTCAAAGTCAATTTGCACCTTGGTGCCGAGATAAGTCCAGCCAATGGCGACCGAGGTGACCGCCGCAAAGAGGGCGAGGACCGTGCCACTCAGACCGATAGACGCAAGCCACTTCATGATTCAGGGCTCCCCGTGCCGTATACCTTGGGTTGCGTGTAGTGGTCGATAAAGGGGGCACAAAAATTGAGAATCAGTACGGCGAACGCGACGGCATCGGGGTAGTTTCCTAGCGTTCGAATCAGGTAGATCAGTGCGCCAATGAGAGCGCCGAACACGAGTCTGCCTTTGTTGGAAACAGCCGAGCTGACCGGGTCCGTAATAATGAAAAATGCCGCGAACATCGTGGCGCCACTAAAGAGGTGGAACAAAGCACTGCCGCCACTTTCTGAGCTTCCGCCGTCATATCCTATGAGCGCGCAAGCACCGAGAGCAGCGAGCATGGCGATGGGTGCATGCCAGGTAAAGATTCGGCGATACAACAGCCAGACGCCGCCAGCGAGGAAAGCGAGGTTGACTTCGAACCACCCGATGCCCCCCCAGCCCGTGAGCTCTGGGCTGTTGGTCAGTAAATCTTCAAACAGGAGTCCAGTATTTTGGCGGAGCAGATCCAACGGGGTTGCCGCCGTCACGGCATCAATCGTACCAGGCGCAAATACATGGCGCAGGGTGTCGGCTAGACCGGGCACCTCGGTTAAACCCCGGGGTGATGCCCAGGCGCTCATTTGCACTGGAAACGAAATGAGTAGCACGACGTATCCGACCATAGCAGGATTAAAGGGGTTGTAGCCCAGTCCGCCGAACACCTGTTTACCCAGCAATACGGCGGTCAGGATGCCTATCACAATCAGCCACCAGGGCGCATAGGGTGGCAGAGCAATACACAGGAGTGTTGAGGTGACGAGTATGCTGAGATCGCTGATGGCCACACGGGGATCTCGACCACGCAAAGCCGTGATGGCGTACTCAGTCGCTACGGCGATAAGACCCCCGAATACGATATTGATCAGCGTGCCTGGTCCGAAATAGGCAGTCAGGATCAATACTCCCGGCAGGGTGGCGACCAATACATCGCGCATCACGGTCATGACCTGACCCTGTCCGGAGGTATGGGGTGAAGTCACCCGCAGCAGGCTCATGGATTCGGCTCCTGCTCCGCTTTGCGAGCTTTGGCGCGTTCAATCGCTTCTTGAATGGGGTCGCTACCGTTCTTGGCGGCCTGACTTTGCGCAGCCGCTTTGCGTGCAGCGCGTTTGGCTTCCCGCGCAGCGGTCTCTGCTTCCAGTCGTGCCTGACGCGCCTCGAATCGTTCGCGTGAGTTATCCGAGCGGCGTTTTTCCTGCTCGCTGTCGCGAATTTGACCCTTGGCGGCCCGGTAGTACTGAACAAGTGGAATCTGGCTGGGGCAGACATAGGCACAGGCCCCACACTCGATACAGTCGAATAGTCGATGCTCCGCCAACTGCTCCTGATCCTTTGCCCGGGCATACCAATACAATTGCTGCGGCAATAAAGAAGCCGGGCAGGCCTCGGCGCAATGGCCACAGCGAATGCAGGGCTGCGCGGGCTCCGGCAGCGGTAACTCAGTCGCGGTAGGGGCAAGCAGACAGTTGGTGATCTTGGTGATGGGGGCATTCAAATCGGATACGGCAAACCCCATCATCGGTCCCCCGTGAATGATCCTCTGCTGCGCCTCAGCAGACAGTGCTGCATGTTCCAGTAATTGCGTGATCGGTGTGCCCAGGCAAGCGCTCACGTTTTGCGGTGCAGCGAGCGCTTCGCCGGTCAGCGTCACAATCCGATGGGTGAGTGGCTTGCCATCGATGATGGCTTGTTGGGTGGCGACCGCCGTACCCGGATTGACACACACGATACCAATATCGGCAGGAATCCCTCCTGACGGCACCTGTTGGCCGGTCAGGATCTCAATGATTTGCTTTTCTCCCCCCGAGGGATACTTGGTGGGGAATGTCGCCAGCTCAATAGTGGCCCCCGCGCGGCTGATCGCCGCCTGGACGCGGGCAATGGCGTCAGGTTTGTTGTCCTCGATGCCAATCAGTATGGAATCGGCGGAGAGGATATGGGCGAGAATGTGCGCACCCTCAACCAGCTCGTCCGCCCGACACTGCATCAGCGTATCGTCGGCTGTAATGTAGGGCTCACATTCGGTACCGTTAATGAGCAGCGTCTCAATAGATCGGGCGGGACCCGGGCTCAGCTTTACAGCAGTCGGAAAGCCCGCTCCGCCTAATCCAGCGAGCCCGGCTTCGCGAATGCGCTCTACCAGCACTGCCGGATCCATGTCTTGCCATCTCGCGATGCCCTCAAAGTCAAGCCAGCGATTTTCACCGTCGGTCTGAATAACGATGCAGTGATCTGTCAGTCCTGAGGCGTGGGCGATGGGCCGCGACTCAACTGCGACCACGGTGCCCGACGTCGGAGCATGAACCGGTACGCTCATCACTCCCTGAGCCTCAGCGAGCACCTGACCGCCCATTACTGTGTCACCGACCGCTACGACCGGTAGGGCAGGCACCCCCAAGTGTTGGCGAACGGGTAGTACCAGGACAGGGGGTATGGGTGCTTTTTGCAAATCACCCGGTCGGGATAACGCTTTTCGCTCCGGGGGGTGAATGCCTCCGTGAATATCGTGAATGGTTCTCATGCGGCGAATCGATTGGCGGCGTCTGTTGCAATGACGTCGTAACGTGACGCCCGATCCTCCGGCAGGGACCAGTGCCAGAAGGAGATGCCTTCTTTACGAGGAATGAGATCGATGCAATCCACCGGGCAGGGCTCGATGCACAGATCGCACCCTGTGCATTCATCAGCAATGACGGTGTGCATGACTTTGGCGGCACCCAGAATGGCATCCACCGGGCAGGCCTGAATACATTTGGTGCAACCGATACACTCGTCTTCACGAATCCACGCCACAACGGGTTCTTTTTCTACACCGTGCTCTGCATCGAGCGGCTGAGGCTCCACATCCAGCAAGTCAGCCAGTGCCTGAATAGTCTCCTCGCCACCAGGCGGACATTTATTGATCGAATCACCATNGGCAATCGCTTCGGAGTAGGGTCGACAGCCGGGATANCCACANTGNCCGCATTGGGTTTGAGGGAGCAGCGCATTGATCTGNTCGCTAANNGGATTGCCCTCGACTCGAAAGCGAATCGCGGCAAAGCCCAGAAGAGCGCCGAAGGTGGCTCCCAGACCCAAAAGNGCCGTCAGTGCAGCCAGCAAGGGTTGGTCGTTGAGCATTGCTAGCATCAGATCAGCCCCGCAAAACCCATNAACGCGAGCGAGGCCAAACCCGCCGTAATCATGCCGATGGCTGCTCCTTGAAAGGGTTCGGGCACATCCGCGACGGTGAGGCGTTCGCGCATGGCCGCGAACAGTATGAGTACCAGCGAAAATCCCAGGGCAGCCCCCAAACCATAGAAGAGCGATTCAATAAAGTTGTGAGCCTGGTTGATATTGAGCAGTGCNACGCCCAGTACGGCACAGTTGGTCGTGATCAGAGGAAGAAAGACCCCCAGAACCCGGTGCAGAAGTGGACTGGTTTTGCGAACCACCATCTCGGTGAACTGCACCACCACCGCGATCACCAAAATAAAGCTAATCGTCCGCAGATACGCGAGATCGAGCGGGACAAGAAGGTAATTGTAGGTAAGGTAACTGCAGACTGACGCCAGCGTCAGTACAAATGTGGTGGCGACGGACATTCCCATCGCGGTCTCGAGTTTGTTAGACACGCCCATAAAAGGGCACAGTCCCAAAAACTGTACCAACACAAAGTTGTTGACCAAGACCGCGCCCACCAAAAGCAGCGCGATATCACCCAGCATGTGATCCCCCTGCGGCGAACGGATATCGACTCAAAACCGCAATAATAAGCAATATATCAGGTGTCTGGCAGGAAGTATGCGGAGCTCAGGATCTGTTCTTGCTCGCCTCGACCATGGCCGACACCACCTCCACATCGATGCGTTGCAGGAGGGGCGAAAATGCCGCCAGTTCGTGGCTCACCAAGGGTTGTTCCAACGCCGTCCAATCCAGCGAACACTGCAGGAAGGCTTCTGATTTTTCAGCCATCGAGGGCAGTACCGGCTTGAGATAAGTCGCGAGTACTCTAAAGAGATTAACGCCTACCGAGCACACCCCCTGAACCTGATCAGCCAGCGCTTCATCTTTGGCCATTGCCCAGGGCTTTTTCTCATCGATGTACTGGTTNGCCCGGTCTGCCAAGGCAATGATTTCGCGCATGGCACGATTGAATTCCCGCGTCTCGTATAGCGCGGCAATCTGGTCACCGGCGTCAATAAAAGACTGGACCAACTCCGGCTCCGCGCAGGCAGCACTCATCTGATTGTCAAACTTCTTGCGCAGGAAGCCCGCGCAGCGGCTGGCGATATTGACGACCTTACCGATGAGGTCTGAATTGACCCGCTGTACAAAGTCGTCAAGGTTAAGATCGATGTCGTCGACCCCGCCCGAGAGTTTGGCCGCGTAGTAGTAGCGAAGATATTCGGGGTCCAGATGCTCCAGATAGGTCTCGGCGAGGATAAAGGTACCGCGGCTCTTGGACATTTTGACCCCATTGACCGTCAGAAAACCGTGGGCGTATACCGCCGTGGGTTGCCTCAGCCCGGCGGCGTCGAGCATCGCCGGCCAGAACAGGCCGTGAAAGTTGACAATGTCTTTGCCGATGAAGTGATACAGCTCGGTGTCGCCGCCGGGCAGCCAGTAGGCGTCGAAGTCATCGCCCTGTTCACGACACAGGACCTCGTGGCTAGCCATATATCCGATCGGGGCATCGAGCCAGACATAGAAGTACTTTTCGGGGTATCCCGGGATCTCGAAGCCAAAGTAAGGCGCATCCCGACTGATGTCCCAGTCCTGCAATCCAGCCTCCAACCACTCTTTCAATTTGTTGGCGATAGGAGCCTGCAGTTGGCCGCTGTTGATCCAGTCAGTCAGCAGAGTTTCGAAATGACTCAACTGGAAAAAAAGGTGGCTCGAGGCTTTATCAACGGGCACTGCACCGGAAAGCGCTGAGACCGGGTCTATCAGGTCAGCCGGGGAGTAGGTCGCGCCGCAGGCCTCGCAGTTGTCACCGTACTGATCCGGCGCCTTGCACTTGGGGCAGGTGCCTTTGATAAATCGATCTGCAAGAAACAGTCCTTTTTCAGGGTCGAAGGCCTGCGTGATTTCCCTTATGGCGATGTGCCCGCCTGCCTCGAGTCGCGCGAATAGGGTCTCAGACCATCGCTGATTTTCAGGTGAGTGGGTCGAGTGATAGTGATCAAACTGGATCAGGAATCCCGCCGAGTCTTGCTCGTGCTGCGCCTGAATCGCTCCGATGTGCTCCTCTGGCGAGCGGTTCGCGGCTTCTGCAGAGAGCATAATGGCTGTGCCATGGGCGTCGTCCGCGCACACGTAGCGGCAGTGGTGGCCCCTGGAGCGCTGGAAACGAACCCAGATATCCGTCTGAGCCTGCTCGAGCATGTGTCCCAGATGTAAAGGTGCGTTGGCATAAGGTAATGCCGAGGTCACCAGAATTTTTCTTGGGGTGGCACTCATGCGGAGCGGGATCCGGCTGAAGAAGGCGCGCAGTCTACCGGATTTTAGGTGATTTCGCTGTCGCGAGGTGATCGGATGACGGCAGGGAAGCGGTATACTCCCTGTATCGCCGAAGACGAGGTAAAGAGTGGTGTCATCTCCCCGCCAGGTGGTCGCTGTGGCCTCCGGAAAAGGAGGCGTCGGCAAGTCAACTGTCACGAACAATCTGGCTGCAGCACTCACGCAGCAAGGATTGTCTGTGGGTTTGCTCGACGCCGATATTTATGGTCCCAGTCAGCAGCATATGCTTGGCGTGCCCGAGAGCACCACGCCAGATCAACAGGACGGTGAATTTCTCCTGCCTGTCGAGGTGCATGGTCTCAAAACCATGTCTATGGGGTACTTGAGTTCGGCCAACACTCCTATGGTGTGGCGTGGTCCGATGGCCAGCTCGGCGATGGCTCAGCTTCTTGAGAAAACGCTGTGGGGCGATCTCGACATACTGCTCGTAGACATGCCACCTGGAACCGGAGATATCCAACTGACGCTGGCACAGCGCGCGACGCTATCCGGGGCAGTGATTGTGACGACACCGCAGGATATTGCGCTGCTGGATGCCCAAAAAGGGATCGAGATGTTCGAAAAGGTAGAGGTGCCGGTGCTGGGTCTGATCGAGAACATGGCGGCACACGTTTGCTCGGCTTGCGGTCACGTCGAGCCATTGTTTGGTGAGGCGGGTGGAGTGCAGCTGGCAGAGCGCTACGGCGTGCCGCTGCTGGGTCAGATTCCCCTCGACAAAGCGATTCGCGAGTGCTCCGACGCGGGACAGCCGATCGTTTTGGCAGAGCCGGAGGGTCCGGTGGCAAAGGTGTATCAGGAGGCCGCTCGACAGTTAACGGCATTCGTAGGGCAGCAGCAGCCGGCCGCGGCGCCCGTCATCAGTATGGGTGACTGAGCGCCCCGGGTGCGGCCCATTGAATTAGCAGGAGAAGACGCTTGAGTATCAAATCAGACCGATGGATTCGCCGCATGGCCGAGCAAGAGGGCATGATCGAACCGTTTGCGCCCGATCAGGTGCGCATGGACGGCGAGCGGCGTTTGATCTCCTATGGCACGTCTAGCTACGGCTACGATGTCCGCTGCTCTCGGGAGTTTAAAGTGTTCACCAACATTCATTCGGCGACGGTGGACCCCAAGCATTTTGATGAAAACAGTTTTGTGCATGTAGAGGGAGACGTCTGCGTCATTCCCCCCAATTCTTTTGCGCTGGCCTGCACCGTTGAGTACTTTCGTATTCCCCGCAATGTACTGACTATTTGCCTGGGGAAATCGACCTATGCGCGCTGCGGCATCATCGTGAATGTGACGCCACTGGAGCCTGAATGGGAGGGCCATGTGACACTGGAGTTCTCAAATACGACCACCTTGCCGGCGAAAATCTATGCCAATGAAGGCGTTGCTCAAATGCTGTTCTTCGAATCCGATGAAGTCTGCGAGACGAGCTATGCCGACCGGGGAGGCAAGTATCAGGGACAACGTGGAGTGACCCTGCCGCGGGCATAAAGCAACCCCGCGCGGCGCCCGCTATCGATCGTTACTGGAACGCAGAGGCCAACCGGCACCAAACCTTAATAAGCTGAGCTGACAGATCAACGTCCCGTGACCGGTTTGCCTTCCACGGTGGCACTCTGAAGTTGAATCACTGTCTTCGAACCATCCTCAACGTGCTCGGTGCGCACCATTAAAAAATCGTGATCCGTTGCCAGCCAGGCGTTAGAGCTGCGCTCCGAGGGATCGTCGTGGCGCAGGGTGTAATGCACCGTGTTCAAGGTGCCTACCGAGGTATCCAGCGTCCCCGTCTCCACCAGGTCAAAATGCTTTAGCTTGATGCGCGGACCATCAATAATGGAAAGGGAGATGCGCTCGGGGGGTGTCTCCGACCCCAGCAGTGTTAAGCGCATTTGCTCCTGTTGGCTGAGGCGGTCTAGCACCTCAGGTGACCAGGGGTGCTCGGTCCACTTCTTTTTCCGCAGGCTACGGATCGTCCCCGCGTCCTCATCAAACAGGACTTCGCGCCGACGATTACTCACACCGCTCAGCTGATAGACGAAGCGCTCACCGACGATTTGGTCGCCTTTTACTAAGAAGTGGGAGTCTTCACTCAGTTTGACAATAAATCCCTTCTTACCGCCTTGCGTAAGGTGGTAGCGACCGTCTTCCTCTGTAAGGCTCCGCTTCAGTGTCACACCCAGTCCGGCCACCTGGGTCTTGTACTCTGCCCGGTAGAGCGATAGCGCGCTGTCCGCCAGCGCTGACCCCGTTGTTATCAGTGTCCCGATCAATAGACCAGTGACTTGCTTAAATCTCATGACACGTCCTCCCAAAGTTCTCCCGACGTCGGTATCGGCAGGCCGTCCTTCAACAGATCGCCACCGCGCCATGAGAGCCGCCCGCTAAGGTGCCAGTTTACTGCCATGGGGTAGATGCGGTGCTCCACCTCCAGTACCCGCGCTGCCAGGGCATCGGCATCATCCCCAGCATGGATCGGGACTCTGGATTGTAGGACCGGCGGGCCACCATCAAGTTCCCCGGTAACATAATGCACGGTCGCTCCGGCATGGCTGTCTCCGTTGTCCAGCGCGCGTTGGTGGGTGTGCAAGCCGGGATACAAAGGGAGTAGCGACGGATGGATATTCATCAGCTGTCCGGCAAAGCGTGCAACAAACTCGGAGGTCAGGATGCGCATGAAGCCGGCCAAAACAANCAAGTCAGGTCGTGCACTGTCCACAATGCCTGCCAGGTCTTGATCAAAGGCTTCTCGAGTCGGGTAGCGTTGGTGGTCAATGAGGGCGGTCTCAATGCCCGCGTCATGAGCAATTGAGAGCCCGCCTGCGCGGGGGCGGTTGCTCACGACCAGCGAGATCTCGCCGCCCAATGATCCCTGTCGGCTCGCGCTCAGCAACGACTGGAAGTTTGAGCCCCGGCCCGAGAGCAATATAGCGACGCGCTTTGTCATACCGCAAGCCCTAGCAGAGTTCCACTCCAATCGTGGCGTCGGAGATCACACCCAGCTCCCAGCCGGAGAGACCCAGCGCGTCAAGATGACTCAGCGTATCGGCGGTGGACTCGGATGCGACCACTAAAATCATGCCTATTCCACAGTTGAAAGTGCGCATCATCTCTAGCTCTTCGATGTTGCCGCCAGCCTGCAGCCATTCAAAAACCGGTGGGAGTGACCAGCTGTCACGATGTACCTGTGCCCCGACTCCGTCGGGTAACACTCTGGGTACATTTTCGAGGATGCCACCACCGGTGATGTGTGACATGGCTTTGATGCCGACGGATTTCTGCAAAGCAAGCAGCGGCTTGTTGTAGATCGTGGTGGGGGCCAGCAGGGCCTCGCCCAGACTCACCTCACCACAGCTTTGCTGCGGGTCGGCGCCTGTGTGCTCAAGCACCTTGCGAATCAGGGAGTAGCCGTTGGAATGCGGTCCACTGGAAGGCAAGGCGATCAGTGTGTCTCCGGGCTGGACCGTGCTCCCATCAATAATGTTGGCCCGCTCAACGACGCCCACGCAGAATCCTGCCAAATCGTAGTCTTCGCCCTCGTACATCCCCGGCATTTCGGCGGTCTCGCCGCCCACGAGTGCCGCGCCGGCCAATTCGCACCCTCTGCCGATGCCCGAGACCACGGAAGTGGCGATCTCGACGTTGAGCTTACCCGTCGCATAGTAGTCTAGAAAAAACAGCGGCTCGGCTCCCACTACGGCAATGTCATTGCTGCACATGGCGACCAGGTCGATACCGATGGTGTCGTGGATGCCGAGATCCATGGCCAGCCGTAACTTGGTGCCCACGCCATCGGTGCCAGAGACCAAAATAGGCTCTGAGTAGCCCGGCGGGATAGCACAGAGGGCGCCAAAGCCTCCTAGCCCATTGAGGACTTCAGGTCTGTGTGTCGCCTGGCTCACTGATTTAATTCGTTCCACCAGGGCATTGCCCGCGTCGATATCGACGCCGGCGTCGCGGTAAGTCAACGAGGGTTGTGAAGAGGGTGAATCGCTCATGCCGGCGTCTCTGGCGGTCAAAGGGTGATAGTAATGTGCTGGCACTAAGGTGGAAAGCAATGCTGTGTACTTTGGTTGATAATATGGNGTACATCGTCCCCGNGCCNTGATGGCATCAAGACAGAGAGTGATAGTGCAGAAGCGATACAACAGTGTCCTGGAACCCGCGGTTCGTCCGCGATTATGGCGGATGCAGTCGCATAGGCGGCCGAGACGCTTTAATACTATGGCGAAGTGGGTCAGGGCACTGGCGCCTCTCGGGCGCTCTGCTCCGTTTGGAAACCCAGTCATGTTGAGTGCCGCGCTNTTGGCTCTATGGGTCAGCGGGACTTCGCTTCCGGCCCTTGCGGAGCGCACCGATGTCGTTATGCGACTCGAGGTGGCGGATCGTAGTGAAGCCACCGTTGATCGCGCAGCGCGAGAGGCACTCGAAGCGGCACTGTTGAGGCTCTCCGGTGATCGCAACCTGCTTGAGCACCCTGACGTCAGCGCGGCGTTATCGTCTGCTCGATCCAACCTCTCCTCGTACCAGTTTGAGAGAGCAGACGGCATCACCCGTTTTGTCGCCCGTATCGATCAGGCCGTGCTGGAGGCGCTGATCAAAGAAGCCAATGGCACAGTCTGGGCCGAGGCGCGCCCACCTATCCTGTTATGGTTGGTCATCGATGATCCGGCCGGACGCCGGTTTGGTAATTCCTCAGCGGAGCAATCCCTTTGGGCAGATCTGAGTGCGGCGTTCGACAGTCTGGGCGTCAATGTGAGGCAGCCTCTCTATGACCTCTCTGATGCTGTGCTCGTCTCTCCCGAAACGCTCTGGCGCCGGGATTTTGGGCCGATTCTTGAGGCGTCGGAGCGGTACGGGATGACCCATCTTTTAGTGGGCCGACTCATTGGTTTGAGCGAAGGCCGCTATATCGGCGAATGGCTTTACCGGGATGCCTCTGTCGAGCGGTCGGTATCGGTGCAGAGCGCCTCCACGCAGGCGCTCATTGACCCCGGATTGTCTTTGGCCATGGAGGAGATGCGCCGGCAATATGCGGTGGCGCTGACGACTGAAAGCGGTGCCAAAAAACTCAGGGTCACTGTGCGTAATGTGGTGCATCTTGAAGACTACCGCGCCGTGACCGAAGCGATAGCAAGCATCCAAACCCTCGATTACGCCCGGCCGGTGGCGGTCGAGGGCGACATTCTGACTCTGGAATTACTGGGGATCGGAAAGGCGGAAACGCTGCTGAGACTGATGGCTTCCCGCACAGATTTAGTCTGGGTCAATACCGACCCCGACAGTGATGAGGGATTGGTTCTGGCCTGGCAGGGCCCCTGAGCCCTGCCGGCTGAGTCGCGAGAGAGTCATGAAGAAACAATCGGGCCAAATACCGCTATCGATGCGTCGCGAGGACCTTGCGACGTGGGACAACTGGTTGAGCCGCCCGGAGACGGCGACCCTGGAGAGGTTGCTTACGGTAGGCAAAATGCCTGACTACAGTGCCTACCTTTGGGGCGGGGAGGGCATCGGGAAAAGCCATATCCTTCAGGCTTGCTGTGACGCGCAGGGTCAGGACGCGCGCTATGTCCCGCTGCAGGATTTGATTCTCTACGCACCTGAGCAGGTGCTGGCAGGAGCGGAGACCGCCCGGCTTATCGCGATCGATGACATCGACCGAGTAGAGGCCAGTGCAGCGTGGCAGGAGGCGCTCTTTGGCTTATTCAATGCGTCTCAGGAGGCGGGCGGCCAATTACTGGTTGCGGCGAGCAAAGCCCCTCAACAATTGCTCGAGGCGCTGCCGGATCTTCGTTCACGACTCAGTAGTTTGCCGGTCTTTCAGATGCCACATTTTACTGAGGATCAGGTGGCTGGGTTGTTACGCCTCCGAGGTGAAACGGTGGGTATCCCGCTCACCGACGAGGTGGTGCACTACTGCACCTTAAGACTGCCCAGAGACCCCAAGGCGGTCGTTCAGTTTATCGATCAGCTTGATCAATTCAGTTTGGCGCAGCGTCGGGCGATTACGATCCCCTTTATCAGGGAGTCGGCGTTGCTTCGCTGACAGGCTGGGCGACTGCATATTCACCGGGTTGTAGCTGCAAATAGCGCCTGAGCCAGTGGACAGCCAAATACAGAGGGAGGGTGTCGGCGAGGGCGCACAATGCCTTGAACGCATAGTTGCTGCTCACAAGCGTGAGCAGGGCCGCCAATGCGATATCCCCGGCGAGAAAAGCGGCTCCGAAGGTCACGGTAACGACCATGACGGAATCGACCAGCTGGCTGAGCAGCGTGCTGAAGTTATTTCTAAACCAGAGATGTTTGCCTTGCGTGACGCGTTTCCAGAAATGGTAGAGCTGAACATCGCAATACTGGGCGGCAATGTAGGCCATCATGGAGGCGAACACGGCGCCCGATGTAGTGGCATAAATCAGCTGGAACAGGCCGACCTCGGACTCTACAACCGTGCCGCTGGGTAGCGTGACGGGCGCAGCCAGCTGGAGTATCTGCCACGGGGGCATGACCTCCTCGGGCACGGCGGGCGCGGCAGCACCGAGGGTGAGTACACCGAGAATCAGGAAGTTGATACCCAGTCCCACGCTGACTAAAAAATTGGCGCGCCCGCGACCATAAAGCTCACTGATCAGGTCGGTGCATAAGAAAGTGAGGGGATAGGGGAGTACCCCGACGGCGAGTGCCAGGGGTCCCAGCTGAATAAAGCGGGNAATGCCGACAACATTTAAGAGTGTCATGGCAGACAGGAAAATGCCCGCCAATACCAAAAAGGTACGCTCGCGACGTTCGGTGATGAGAGCGGCGCTCGAGCTCATATTAGTGCTCCACTTGTCCCAGGTTGCCGTGCATGACTGAGCCATTGATCACAGGGTGATGATGCGCCCATAAAATGAGATCTGCTATTTCGCCAGGCGCAACCAGCCTTCCGAAACTGTTCATCTCGCCAAGACTGCTGAGGATTCCCTCGTCATGGCCGACATGCTGGCGCAGCATGCTGGTGTCCGTAAAGCCCGGGCAGATGAGCGCAGTGTGAATCTCTCGGCCCATCAAATCCTGGCAGGTCGCCCGCATCATGCCCAGCTGGGCGTGTTTGCTCACGATATAGCTGTAAGCCCCGGCAACCGCTTTTTCGGACAGCGTGGAGCCGACGTACAACACACTAGAACCCTTGGGCATGAGGGGTAGCAGCGTTCGGTTGAGTACATTGATGCCTATTACGTTGACTGCCAGCACTCGCAGTAGGTCGGCATCTTCCGTCGTATCGCAGCGATCTTTTAGCATCAGCGACGCGTTGTGGACGAGGCACACAGGTCCCTCGGCATCCCGCAGGCGCGAGGCGAGCACACTGCAGGTTTGCTTCGCGGACGTATCGTCAGCGAGGTCGGTGGAATAGGTCTCCACGCCCGCAACCGGACAGTCCCGTCGAGACACATTGATCACGGTGAAGCCCTGCTCCACAAACTGCGCGGCCGCTGCGGCGCCAATCCCGGAACTGGCACCGGTCAGGATGGCTGTCGGGCCCATAATGACTCCTGAGAAGACTGAATTGGCCGACAGGGTACTGCACGCTCAGCTCCGGGTCACGGGGTGACCGAGGCGCATTTCGGGCGCGGGGCTTGCCGAATGTCCCTCCATCACACACCATAACGCCACCTTGGCGCGAGACAAATCACATGAGCCAGCTAGCCACACTGCACATCGATAAGCAGGCACATAAGTTTTCTGCTGCACATTTCACCATCTTTTCGGAGACCGAGCGGGAGCGTCTGCACGGTCATAACTATGGTGTGTCGGCGCGGATTGTCGCAGAGATGGGTGAAAATGGATTTTCTGCAGATTACAACGTGTATAAGCGATGTCTGCAGAAGCTGTGTGATGCGCATGATGAGTATATGCTGCTGCCCAGCGAATCGCCGTGGCTCGCCGTTGANGAACNCGAAGGTGAATATCTCGCCACCTTTAATGGTAAAACCCTGCGCTTCCCGGTGGACGAGACGCTACTGNTGCCCCTCGTCAACGTGACGGTCGAGGCGCTTGCNCACTATCTGTTGCGNCGGGTCCTGGAACAGACAGAACTAGGCGAGCTCATAGAGCTGGAACTCTTTGTGACCTCCGGGGACGGGCAAATGAGTTCGGCCTGTTGGCAAGCGTCCTGAATATTTNTTTGCGAGCGGGAACTTTTCCCTCATTCCCCTGTCATANGGGTAGTTGTTGAGATGGTGGTGCCTGCGGGGGCGCCGCAAGGGAAACGTCTGAGCAGCGAGAGTCCATACATTGAGACTCTCCCCGTTTTGAGTGGCTCCTTCATTGCCGGCTGATCATCAGCCGGCTTTTTTTATCAGAAGCTCCCNGGAATGGCGTTTTAGCCAGTGCGGTCGAATCAGCCNNGCCCTCTGGNGGTGCCCGGGCCGCTGCCCAATCTGGGTGAGCGGCTGAATGACCTTNTATTCGGACCCCTTTCGCAGGCGCCAAATTGCCATGAGGCTCTCACGGGTTTGTGGTCCGACCAAAGTATCGCTGACCCGCCCTTGAGGAGTGATNAGTAACGTCGTCGGCAGCACGCGGGGTCGCTCGATCCCGAGTGCGGCACCGGGGTCCTCTTCCAGCAGTGCAAACGCAATGCCCAGTTCGGCTGCCTGCGAGCGCAGCTCATCCCCTTTTTTTCCATCGTAATTCACCGCGTAGACCAGCAATTCGGCGTTGCGGTCCAGTGCATTGAGTTCCGGTATTTCCTCCCGACAGGGCGCACACCAGATAGCCCAGTAGTTGACAACGCGCCACTGACCCGCACCGGGCAGCGAGTGACTGCTGTCGCCGCAGCCCTGGAACAACAGTATGGCAAGGGCGCAGCACAGGAGGCGGATCATGCTCCGGAGACCTGCTCCGTCGCAAACAGATCCGCAAGGGTGGTGGCCAGCAGCGAGGATTCCTGCTCTTGACTGGTCTGCAGCAGCGCAGAGGCCGCTTGGCGCCAAGGCAGGGTATGCCCGCCTTGCCTGAAGTCGGGCTCCGCGTGGATCAAACGAGCGAGCTCCGCAAGGGTGACGCCATGGAGGTCGCGACTGAGCAAATAGTGCCCACGGTCCAACCGTTTCAGCAGTTGCGCGGCGATTAAAGTATCGCGGATGTTGCGCCAGCTGTCTGCGTCAATGCCACCGGGGAGCAAATCGTTAGCACGAATTATTTCCAGTTCAGCAATGCCTCGGCCGTCCGCCTGGGCACGCCAAAACAAATAGAGGATATCCAAGGCCTTCATCAAAGTCGGCGTTTGCGCCTGCTCTGCCGTTTGGTAGGCCGACAGACTGTGAGTGAGTACCGCTCCTATTAAAACGATGATCCAGGTCACATAAATCCAGAGTAAAAATAACGGCACGGCGGCGAAGGCGCCGTAAACGAGGGTGTAGCTGGACTGTGCCATGACGACCGTGAACAGCATTCTTGCCAGCGTAAAGGTGCTCGCAGCGAAAATCCCGCCAATCAGGGCATGGCGGAAGGGCACCTGACAATTGGGCACGACCGCATACAGACAGGTCAGACCGATAGCGCTGATGGTAAAGGGCAGCAGACCGATCAATACCGATCCTAAGCCAAAGAGGCGAATATCCCCCCAGTCATTGGTCGCCGCAAAGAGATAAGCGCGGACCCCTAAGCCAAGACCGATCGCGATCGGACCCAGGCTGAGGACCGCCCAATACAACAAAAAACTCTGCAAGGGCCTTCGATTGGCGCGATTGCGCCAGATATGGTTGAGCGCCATTTCCACGTTGCGCAGCATCAGGATGGCGGAGACGAGCAGTATGATCACGCCAAAGATCGTCAGCGAGCGCGCCTGAGCGATAAAGGTCGACAGGTATTGCACCACTTGGGTCGAGCTTTCTGGCAATAAAAACTGGACCAGAAATTCGTTCAGTTTTCCTTGAATATCGCCCGCCGCGGGGAGGGCCGAAGCGATAGATAGCGTGACCGTGAGTAGCGGCACCAGTGCAAACAGGCTGACGAAGGTGAGCGCGGCGGAATTNGCATTCAGTCGATCTTCGACAAATCGATTAGCAAAATATCGCAGGCGGAGTCCTGCGTTTTGAAGTTGAGGATGCGTTAACATTGGCCGCCGGTTAAATAAGCGATGCTCTCGGGTCGCTCACTGTACCCCGCAGTGTGTGGCGTCGTCGAGAGAGTCTGATGGATGCAACACGATGACCAATGAGCCTTACGTTCTGGTGCTCTATTACAGTCGCGAAGGCGCGACGGCGGCNATGGCGCGACAGGTCGCGCGGGGGGTGGAGTGCGTGCGCGGCATTGAAGCGCGACTCCGCACGGTCCCCTCTTTGGTGGCCCCCGAGACCGAGTCAGAAGGTGGTGTGTTATGCGCTACTCAAGATGACCTTAAGGGGTGCGCCGGACTGGTGCTCGGCAGCCCGACACGATTTGGCAATATGGCTGCGCCCCTGAAACAGTTTCTCGATGAAAGCAGTGCTTTGTGGCTCCAGGGTTCACTCATCGATCGGCCTGCNGGGGTCTTTACCTCAACCAGCTCCCTACACGGGGGCCAGGAATCGACGTTGTTGAGCATGATGATCCCTCTCATACACCATGGCATGCTGATNGTGGGGGTGCCGTATTCGGTCCCCGAACTCCGCGCTACCCAAGCGGGCGGCACGCCTTATGGCGCGAGTCATTGGTCGACGGAAGCGGGAGACCGGCCACTAGATGACAACGAGTCGGCCATCTGTCGGGCATTGGGTAAACGGGTTGCCGAGTGGACGCTCCGTTCAATCTAGGACCGGTGGAGGTACTGTGACAAAGCAACCGATGCAACGTGGCACGTTAACCCAAATGTTGTGGTGGCTGATGTGGCTCACCTGGTTGGGATTTCTCATCCAAAAGGCAGCCGATGTCGAGCGCTCTTCAGGAAACTGGACTCTCGTCGGCTTACTCTGCGCACCGCTAATCTTTTTCCTCTGGGCCGCCTTGAAGGAGAATCTGCGCTTGCTGATCTGGTATGAGCTGGTGCTGCTGTTCTACTTTATTTCCTCCGTCGAGGCGGCCTTTGCCTATCAGGCTGACTGGCTGTCAGCTGCAGGTTTGATTTTGGTGGTGACTAACTTCACCGTTTGTATGTTGTATATCCGGTATCGAGGGCGGGAGTCGCGCTAGTGCGACGTGGGTCAATCAACGCGTGACAAGGAGAGGTCAACAATATGATGCGATTATTAAAAGGGATATGGCGGTTGCTGAGTGGCATCAGTCGGGTGATATCGGTACTGATACCGCTGGTGCTGGTTGTAGTGTTTGTGGTGGCCTTGGCCGCGGGGCTCAGTGAATCGACGCCTGAGCCATTGCCTGACCGAGCTGCGCTGCTGATTGCGCCATCGGGACCTTTGGTCGAGGATGCCCCCCCGGTTGAGGCGTTTTCGGCCTTTCTCAGTCAAAATTATGATCAACCGGTGTTCCTCAATGATGTGGTGCGGGCCATTCGCTGGGGCGCTGTGGACGAGCGCATTACGACCTTGGTGTTGGAGCTTGAGGATCTTGCGGGCCCTTCAACGAGTCAAACGCTCGAGATCAGTGCCGCCATCACCGACTTCAAAGCGGCAGGCAAATCGGTCATTGCCGTGGGCGATTTCTACTCACAAGCCCACTACTTATTAGCTTCTCAGGCTGATCATGTGCTGTTGCACCCCGAGGGCGGAATGTTCTTAGAGGGGTTCTCGGTGTATCGCTCGTATTTGCGGTCGTTTCTCGAAAAGATCCTGGTCACCATGCATGTGTTCCGCGCCGGGGAGAACAAGTCGGCCGTGGAACCCTATCTCCGTGATGACATGTCCGAGAGCGAGCGCGAAGTGGTTTCCCGTTGGCTCGAAGGCCTGTGGTCAACCTACACCCGGCTGGCCGAGTCGGGAAGACAGTTACCCGGCGGTGCGCTGGACGAGTTCATTGCATCCTTTCCGGAACAGCTAGCGGCCTCGGGCAATGATCTTGCCCAGACGATGTTGGAAGGGGGCTGGGTAGATGCCCTGGCCGATCATGCTGAGAGGGAGACGGCGCTGGCAGAGTGGGTCGGCGTCACTGACGAAGACGGCTTCGCGGAGTTGATTGATTTCCAGCGTTATGTCGAAGATATCAAGATGGGATTGGCCCTCAGCGAGGAAGCTTTGCCCTTGATCGCGATCATTCCTGTTGAGGGCACACTGGTGCCCGGAGACAGTGAGCAAGGCATGGCAGGCAGCGATACCATCAATGGCTATATCGATACCGCACTCGAGGCGGAGGATTTGGCTGCGATCGTGCTGCGTGTCAACTCTCCCGGGGGCAGTGTCTTTGCTTCCGATCTGATTCGCCGGAAACTATCCGAAGCGCGTGAGGCAGACATTCCGGTGGTGGTCTCCATGGGAAGCGTTGCGGCATCGGGGGGGTACTGGATCGCTGCCGAGGCCGACGAGATCTGGGCGCTGCCAACGACTTTGACGGGCAGCATCGGCGCATTCTCTGCTTTTCCCACGGTGGAGGGCATTGTGGAGTACATCGGCGTTACGGTGGACGGCGTGGGGACGACACCGCTGGCGGGAGCGGCGAGTTTTAACCGGGGCCTGAGTCCGGAAATGGCGAGTATCGTGCAAGCGCTCTCCAATGGCGCCTATGAGGATTTTATTGAGCTGGTAGCAGACGGGCGAGGTATGAGCGAGGACGCGGTGAGACTTATCGCCGAGGGTTTGGTCTGGACAGGTGCTGAAGCGGCCGAGATTGGTCTGGTCGATCGGCTCGGTGGTCTGGATGGGGCCGTTGCGGCTGCGGCCGCACTGGCGGGGGTGGATACGTGGCGTACCGGCCGAACGCGAGTACCGCCCTCTTTTGAAAGTGTGCTGCTCGAAGAGCTGAGTCGTTCGTTACAGGTGAGCGCAGTGCCCGCCGGTGGCTGGTTTGAGTCTCTGGTAGCGGGTTTCAAGCCAGTCGTGCGGGGTCTGTCGAGTCTTCGCGATCCGATGCATGTCTACGCACAATGCCTGTCCTGCGCCCCGGTGCTGTGACATGGTAATTGAGTTTTCAGACGACGTCGGAGAGGCACGGCCGGCTGCGACCGCCATTCTGGTGCGGCAGTCGAGTGCAGGTCACGAGGTGCTGCTGCTGAAGCGGAGTAACGAACTCAAACATATGCCCGGACTATGGGTGTTTCCCGGCGGCAAAGTGGAGGCCTTCGACAAAGGCGATACCGAGCTTGAGCAGGCGCGTCAGGGGGCTGCCCGGGAGCTCGAGGAGGAGGCGGGAATTACCTTGCCACCTTCGTCCCTGCGGGCCTTTTCCCACTGGCTGACACCGGTGGTGGTGAGTCGCCGCTTCTCGACCTGGTTTTTCCTGACTGAGGTGTCTCCTGATTGTGAGGTGACCGTAGACGGCAGCGAGATTGTCGAGCACCAATGGTGGCGCCCCGCTGAGGCGATCAGGGCTCACCGTGGGGGAGGCTTGCCTTTAACGCCGCCGACACTCGTATCGCTGCATGATCTTGAGGTCGAGCAGGATGCCTCTTTGTTTCTGACGGATCCGGACCATAGACCGCCACCGCGATTTTTTCCGCATGTAGTGCAGGATGCCGACCAAATGGTCTTTCTCTATGAGGGCGATGTAGCCTACGAAAGTGGTGACATTAATCAGCCCGGCGCACAGCATCGGATGACCGGTCGGCGGGGTATTTTTCAGTACTTTGCGCGCGCCTGACTCGAGCTGCCCTGGACCTGTCTCGTTACTGGAACCATTTCCCACCGGGCAGCAGTAATCGCGTGTCGTGAACGATCTCATCAAACAGTGGCTTGAGGCGTCGATCACTGCCGCTCTCGTGACGACGTGAAATCATGGTGACAGGGAAGAGATACACCTCAATCTCCCGATAGCGAAGCGCTCTGGAACGCCCCTTTTTGTCCCGGTATACCACCCAATCCATATCGAGTCGGCTACCGAGCAGATCACCGAATACGACGCCCATGGCCTGCAGCGTCAGCGTGTCTGTGGGCGCTACCAGTCGCTCGTCGAGCATACGCTGTAAGGTCTCTACATCGCGATCGGCCGCGCCACTCAGGTTCCTTCCTAAACGATTGGCGAGCTGCTCTACTCGAATGCGTTGATCCCTCATGAATTGCTGATCGATAGCAGTGAGCGGCTCGACCAAACGATCGAAGTCCGGATTCTGCGCCGAGGCGAAATGAGGACCACCCGCCAATAACAGTATGTTCAGGGCGAAAAGCAGTCGCTTTGCGCGTCGGACTAATAAGCACATCTTATGCAGTTGTGAAACTTCGTCTGAAGTGGATAATTGCTGCACCATGACGATCTGTCCTGCCCTTTAGTGGTCCCCTCGGAGTAAATCGATGATAACCGGAAGCATTGTTGCTTTGGTAACGCCCATGCACCCAGATGGCGCCATCGATTGGCCTACCTTCGCGCGCCTCATCGAATACCACATCGAGTCCGGCACGGCTGGCCTCGGCGTCGTGGGAACGACTGGAGAAAGCCCCACCCTCGCTGTTCCCGAGCACTGCGAAGTCATTCGTTTTGCGGTTGAGCAGGCGGGGGGTAGGATTCCTGTAGTGGCAGGAACGGGAGGTAACTCGACCCACGAAGCGATTGAGTTGACGGTCTCGGCAGCCGAGGCGGGTGCTGATTACTCACTGTCTGTAACGCCTTACTACAACAAGCCCACCCAGCAAGGTCTGTTTGAGCATTTTCAAGCGGTCGCCCGATCGGTGAACCTGCCTATCATTCTTTACAACGTGCCGGGCCGCACGGGCTGTGACTTGCTGAATGAGACCGTGGTTAAGCTGAGTCAAATCGACAATATCGTCGCGATCAAAGATGCGACCGGTGACGTTGAGCGCGGAGCTGCTCTGATCGAAGCGGTGCCAGACGGTTTTGCTGTGTTCTCGGGCGATGATGCGACCGCACTGGAGCTGATGCGGCGCGGTGGTCAAGGTAACGTGTCGGTGACTGCGAACATTGCTGCGAAAGATATGGCGGCGATGTGTCATCGAGCGCTTAATCAGGACTGGGAGGGCGCCGCCGAGATCGACGCACGGCTGAGCGAACTGAATGATCTGCTTTTCATTGAAGCGAATCCCATACCGGTGAAGTGGGCGATGGCACAAAGGGGTATGATTGGTGAAGGAATCCGACTGCCGCTGACGCCGCTTTCGGAACCCTATCGGAACAAGGTAGGACAGGCACTGGAGATGTATTTCGCGTGATTCGTTCGGTTCTCTTTATTGTACTTGCGAGCATCCTATCGGGATGTAGCTGGATCTTTGGTGAAGATGGGCTGTTCCCTGACAATGCCAGTCGTTATCAGACTGCGCCAGAGCTGCGCCCAATCGATGTGCCGCCGCGTCTATCCACAGAGTCTATACAGCCGGATTATCCGGTGCCTCCGGTCACGGAGAGTGCCCAGTTGGCGACCCAGTTTGAGACGCCTCGCCCAACGCCGCTAACGGCCAATAATCAGGCAGATTCTGTTCGTATACAGAGCCTTTCCGGTGAGCGATGGGCGCTGGTGAATGTGGCGCCTGGGCAACTGTGGCCGCAGGTCAGAACTTTCCTGACGACCAGCGGTATTGGTGTGGCGGCGGTCGATGCTGAGGCGGGACTGATCGACACGCAATGGTTCAAACTCGAAGATCAGGAACTCGCTGTCCGCTTCCAGTTCCGAGTGGACACGGGGATTCAGCGCAACACTGCGGAGTTGCATGTGTTACAGCAAAACCGCGGTGTGGAGGACGTCTCCTGGCCTCCCGAATCAGATGATCGCGATTTGGAGCGACAGATGCTCAAGGATGTCGCGCAGTATCTGGCCAACAGCGCGGACTCCACTCCAATATCGATGATGGCCGATCGTGCGATGAGCGATTCTGGACGCATTACGCTGGAGGACACCGAGCAGGAAACTCGAATTCGCCTGGAGCTGCGCTTCGATCGCGCTTGGGCATCAGTGGTAAAAGGTACCGAGGACGCTGACTTTGTCATTGATGATCGTGACCGCAGCGAGGGACTCCTCTTCGTCACCTTTGTCGGGCCACAGGAAGAGGAAGACAGCGGTTGGTTTGACTGGCTTTGGGGTGGTGAAGATGAACATCCTCTGGCAGGGCACCGGTACCAAATTCACCTTGACCGTGCCAGCGAGGAGCTGACGCTCATTACCTTGCGAGGCCCTGAAGGGGGTGCAGTGGATCGCCGGGAACAGCAGGCATTGTTGACTGTATTGCGAGGCAACATCACCTGATGCGGATCGCGTCCCTGGGCAGTGGTAGTAAGGGGAACGCGACGCTGGTCGATACGGGAGAGACCCTCATTCTGATTGACTGTGGGCTGCCCCGCAGGGCCGTTGAGGAACGGCTTTCAGACCGGGGTGTATCACCCGGCGACATCGACGCGATTCTAGTGACCCACGAACATGGCGATCACTGCCGGGGTGTGGTGACGCTGGCGGGCGCTTACAACCTGCCCGTCTTCCTGACCGCGGGAACGGCCGCGAGCCAGAAACTGGAGGGTCTGCAGCGCGCTATTGTCATCAGGCCCGGTGATCGGTTCGCTGTAGGGGACCTCGATGTCGCTGCTGAGCCCGTGCCTCATGATGCGCGGGAGCCCGTACAATTTTGCCTCCATCACGCTGGCGTCAAGCTGGGCGTGTTAACCGATTTGGGGAGCATCACTCCCCATGTGGTCAAGGCCTTCTCTGGCTGCGATGCGTTGGTGCTCGAGTTCAATCATGACCCACAGCTGTTGGCGGAGGGCCCCTACCCGCGTTCAGTCCAGAGCAGGGTGGGTGGCAATTTCGGTCACCTTACCAATGCGCAGGCCCGTCAGTTTCTGGATCACGCCGATACCTCGAGGCTGAGAATGCTTTTTGTGGCGCATATTAGCCAGCAAAATAACCAGCCGGAGCTCGCCGATGCGGCGCTCTCTGGGTGGCACGATCTTAATGCCTGTCATGTGATTCATGCGACACAGGAGAGCGGCTTTGATTGGTTTGATCTCGATGAATCGACAGCGCCCAGCGAGGTTGCTGTTCAGGGCTGATGATCGGGTGGACGATGTTTCCAACGACGATTCGACCAAAGAAAACTTTCTGGCTCCTCGCGAATAGTCTCCTCGGCAGCCCGCACATAGGCCTCGATAATGGCCTCTTCGGTCAGCTGCCCGGGGGTCTCGACGATAGGGAGCAGGCTGAGGTGATAACGGCCTCGTGATGTTCTGCTGCAGCGTGCAAACATGACTGGAAAGTCTGTCAATTGCGCGATGGTGGCGGGTCCAGTGAAAAAAGCGGTGGGTTGATTGAGCCACTGTGTCCAGTAAACGTTATCCCTTTCACCCGGAGATTGGTCGGCGACCAATACCAATGCGCGAAAGCGCCGNCGGTGTTTCAGCACATTCCGTGCAACCTTTTCCATGAGAATGGGCTCACCGCCAAATCGGCTGCGCACTTCATAGGCAAAACGGTCAGCGCCGTCGTTGTGCAATCTGCGATAAACCGGATCGATCGGGATATCACCGTGTGCGTTCGCGGCGTGCATCATCCACTCCCAGTTACCGAGATGAATGGTCAGGACGATCACGGACCGACTGCGGTTCTCAGTCAGGCGATCGAGCTGATCGATTCCCTCNACCGTGACTCGACGTTTGAAATCATCCAGAGTCATCTGTGACGAATGGAGAATCTCCATGGTCACATCNGTGAACTGTTTATAAAAGCGCGAAGCAGTATCCTGCCGCCATGCGGCGTCGCGTTCGGGGAAGGCGTTGCGCAAGTTGGTGTCGATAACAGCGGCGCGATAGCGAAAAACCCGTTGCAGGAGAAACGCGGCCGCTGTCGACAGGCCGTACTTCACAGGCAGTGGTATGAGTGCGATAGCGCGGTAAATCCAGTAAGTCATCATGTGTTGCAGTGATCGGGCAGAGTCAGAGTCAGGGCGCGCGGGATATCGTCTGCTGTCGGGCACTGAAGCCGGGAATTTCCGGCGAGGTTCAGTTTGCGTAAGCCGGCCATTCGCAATACGGGTATGGGATCCACCACATCGTTTTGATCCAGCAAGAGCTGCTCGAGTTCAGGTAGCCGCTCAAGCTCCAACAAGTTGCGGATGCGGTTACCGCTTAGCTTCATGGTGCGGATTTGGGTGAACTGTTCGAGTCCGGAGAGTGACTGGATACCCGCGTGACTGCAGTTCAACGTGATCACCTCTTCTGCCCTATTAGCGGCGAGATCAGAGACGGTCTGCTGCAGACAGTCTGCCAACGCAGCATCGTCAATACCCTCGACCTGAAATGGCGCTGAGGGTTGGTAAACCGTCCTGTCATTGACGGTGATGTCGTATTGGCCCAGCTGGCCGCAGCCCGTCAGCAAAACGAGACAGGTGATCAGCAACGCGCCGCTTAACTCTGTTTGAAATAGGCCCATATAATGACTAGCCAAAAAACGAACGCAGTCAATCACGGCCAATCATTCAATGCAAACGTCTCCACCTGATATGCCACATTCCCCCCCGCAACCCGTGACGGTCGTGCCGGTATCGGGAGAGTCGCCCAAACGAGCACAGAGGGTGGCCGCGCAGCTGATGCTCCCGTGCCGAGACCNGGCCGGATCTGCGGATCTATTGCTCGTGGTGGGTGAAGCAGAGGCCTGGCTGGAGCTAGAGGGGGTCAAGGTCAACGTTCAATTTGATTCTGCCGCCATGAGGCACCGACGAAAGGGCGGGCACAATGAGCTACTGGGGCGGGCGGTGGGGGTCAAGGCAGATCGTAAACCCCGCATCTTTGACGCGACCGGGGGGATGGGTCGAGACGCCTTTGTACTCGCGGATCTGGGTTGTGCAGTCACGCTTTGTGAGCGCGTGCCCGTGCTGCTCTGGTTGTTACAGGAGGCACTCAGTTTGGCGAGCGTGAGCCGCTATGAGCCTGTGCGGGACGCCGCGGCCCGCATGCAGATACGGGCAGGGGATAGCCAGCGTCAGGCTGTGGCGGCGGGCTCGGTCATTTATCTTGATCCCATGTTTCCGGAGCGGAAAAAGGCAGCAGCTGTTAAAAAAGAGGCGCTCATGCTGCAGTCACTGACCGATGTGCAGGACGTGGGCGATGCGCTGTGGGCGTGGGCCTGGGCACAACCGGTCGAGCGCATTGTCGTAAAGCGGCCGCTGCGAGCGCCGACGCTGGGCGACCAGAAGCCCTCGCATTCGCTGTCAGGTAAAGCGGTTCGTTTNGATGTCTTTGTGCGTCAGATTGAGCAGGGGTCCACCCGGTGACCGCCAAGTCCATCTGGCTCGGGGTAGAGTCATTGCCAATCGAGCTAATGGGTTTGGTTTTAAGCCATCCCAGCCCCATCTTTTGCGGGTGCTTGTCTGCATGTCGGGAACACTTGGCCGTCGCCGAGACACTGCTGGAACAGGCAGGCAGGGACCCGAGAGNGCTGGATTGGCATGAGGTGGCCATAGGCACGACGATCGGTCAGGGCTATCTGGCGGATCTGTTGCGTCAGTGTGGCCCTATAGAGCAGATTGTTTGGGTTTGGCCGGAGTGGGCGGGTGCGCTCGCGGAGGCGTCAGTCACCATTCCCCGGGATGAGGCTTTGATCAGGGCTCGCACGGTGATAGAGGGCGTCCTGGTGATGGCGAGTGGCGCAGCCGCAGCAGTGGCGTCGGAGCGCGGTATCACGGTGACACTATTATTGCCCGACTCAGTGCCGGCGAATTCACCTCATGAGCAGGGTTTATGGGCGTTTGTTGAGCGCTTCGCCGCGACCGCAAACGCGGCATCGACGTCGAAGGGAGTCTCTTTTAGGCTGCTGACTCAGTCGGAGTGGCGTCAGGCTACCACCCCATAAAACTGCGTGTCCTGCTGCGCGGTTGTCGACAGCACGATTCCTTCGATAACGCTTGTGTTTGGCGGCCTGAGCCGGCTGATATGCTGTGATTAATCAGGGAGTAATCGCTCCAGAATGCTCTGATAGATGTCGGTCAGACGCGGTATATCAGCCGTTTTGACCCGCTCATTGCATTGGTGGATGGTTTCATTCACGTGACCCACCTCCACGACCTGTGCACCGGTAGGGGCGATGAATCGGCCGTCGGACGTGCCACCTCCCGTCGAAACCTCCGGTGTCAGTGCGGTAGTCGCGCGGATGCTGTCAGTGACTGCAGTGAGCAGGGCCCCGGGTTCTGTCAGGAAGGGTTCGCCGCTCAGTGACCAAGTGATGTCATAGTGAAGGTCATGTTGCTGGAGAATCGCCTCGCATCGCTCCTGAATTGACTGGGCGGTGAGTGCCGTGCTGAAGCGCAGATTGAATAGAACCTCTACGCTACCGGGAATGACGTTGGTCACCCCCTGCCCAGCCCGCACGGTTGAAATCTGCAGGGAGGTGGGGTCAAAGAAGTCGTTCCCTGCATCCCATGGCTCGCGGGCCAAGGCATCAAGCGCGGGCAGCGCCCGGTGAATCGGATTATCAGCGAGGTGAGGGTAAGCGATGTGCCCTTGCTTACCGTGGATGACCAGCGTGGCGTTCAGGGAGCCACGACGGCCGTTCTTGACCAGATCGCCCAGGCGGCGGGTGCTTGAGGGTTCGCCTACCACGCACCAGTCGATTTGCTCGCCGCGGGCTGCCAACGTGTCGACTACCTTCACCGTGCCGTCTCGTGCCGGGCCCTCTTCGTCAGACGTGATCAAAAAGCCAATTCGCCCGGTGTGTCGAGGATGTTCCGCTACAAATCGCTCGCAGGCCACCACCATAGCCGCCAAACTCGCTTTCATGTCTGCGGCGCCACGACCGACAAGATCCTCTCCCGACGCTGTCGCAATAAAGGGGTCTGACTGCCAAATGCTCAGGTCGCCGGGGGGCACCACGTCCGTATGACCGGCGAAGACCAGCAGTGGCCCTTCTTCTCCCCGGGTCGCCCAGAAATTGTCGACATTGCCAAAGCGCATCGGCTCAATATTGAAGCCGACTGCTGAGAGGCGTGCCGTCATAATAGCCTGACACCCCGCGTCATCGGGCGTGACAGAGGCGCAGCTGATGAGCTGACGCGTCAGCGCCAGCGTGGCATCGATGTCGTCAGTTGTTGGCATGCAGCATCTCGTTGAGCTCGATGGCACTTTTATTGGTCAAACACTGCACTGCCCCGGTGCTGGAGTGCCGCCGGAATAAAAGATCTGATCTTCCCGCGAGCGTTCGCGCCGACACCGTCTCTACCGTCGCACCGCTGTCCTCGAGAACACTGACCTTGGTACCTGCCGTCACAAAGAGCCCTGCTTCGATAGTGCAGCGATCGCCCAGAGGAATACCCAATCCGGCATTGGCGCCAATCAGACAGTCTTCACCCACTGAGATAATCATGTCGCCGCCTCCGGAGAGCGTGCCCATGGTCGAACAGCCACCACCCAGGTCAGAGCCTTTGCCGACCCAGACTCCAGCGGATATCCGGCCCTCGATCATGCCAGGACCTTCGGTGCCCGCATTGAAGTTAATAAACCCTTCGTGCATGACGGTGGTGCCCGCTCCGAGGTAGGCACCCAAACGGACCCTTGCCGTGTGCGCGATGCGCACACCATCGGGTACTACGTAGTTGGTCATCTTCGGAAACTTATCGACACTAGAGACCTCCAGCACCTCACCGCGCAGTCGCGCGTCAAGTTGACGCTGTGAAAGTTCCCTCAGATCTACCGGTCCTTGCCCCGTCCAGGCCACGTTGGGCAGTAAGCCAAAGAGGCCCGAGAGATCCGTCGCATGGGGTTTGACGAGTCGGTGAGAGATGAGATGCAGCTTGAGATAGGCTTCCTCCACTGACGTCGGCGCCGAGTTGTCCGCAAGCGTAGTGGCGACGACTGGCTGGCTCGCATGCGTCAGCTGTTGCGCAAGCTGGGCAAGGGTGTCNTCACCTGCCGCTTTGAGCCCTGATGCCAATTCAGTGAGCTGTGCGTTATCGAGCCTGCCGGTAACGCCTTCAAGTACTGCCGCTACACCACCACTCACTTCAGTGAGTGGCTGGGGGTAGAACGTATCGAGCGGCTCACCCTGTGCATTCTCTGAGACGATGCCAAGACCAAAACCGTGCAGGGAGCCCATCAGATACGTTCCTTAAATGTCAAAATAATCTGCGTAGTCGTCGGTGGTAAACCCGACCGAGACGGTGTCCTGCCACTCGAGCACGGGGCGTTTGATCAGTGTCGGATAGGCAAGCAGGATGTCGACTGCTCCGTTCTGATCCAACGCACTGCGCTCTGCNTCTGACAACTGCTTAAAAGTGGTACTGCGGCGGTTAATGAGCCGCTCATTGCCCACGACGTTGAGCCACTCGGACAGGCGTTCCCGGGAAGGTGTCGCCAGTCTAAGATCGACAAAATCATGGGNCACATGATGGCTATCAAGCCACTTCCGCGCCTTGCGCACCGTGTCGCAGTTGGGAATGCCATACAGCATGGGCGTTTTCATCATGTTGCTTGTGTACAGCGAATGGAGCCGAAGGTTAGCAGAATTGCGTCTCTGGCGTCTCTGGCGTCTCTGGCGTCTCTGGCGTCTCTCGCGCCGAGGCGCTTAGGCTTTGCGACAGCGCTTGGGATGCTTGCGTGCAGGGTAGCAGGTGCGGCAGATATCACAGACTCGGCCATCGCAGCCGCGAGCCGTGCAGTACTCCCGCCCGTAGAAAATGATTTGCAGATGCAGGGCATTCCAGCGTGTCTCGGGGAAAGCGCGCTTCAGGTCTCGCTCGGTTTCGACCACGTTGCGGCCTCGGGTCAGGCCCCAGCGCTGGGCCAGTCGATGGATATGGGTATCCACGGGGAAGGTCGGCATGCCAAAAGCTTGGGCCATGACNACGCTTGCGGTCTTGTGGCCCACACCGGGGAGTTGTTCCAGCGCATCGAGATCAGCAGGCACTTCACCATCGTGTAGATCGAGGAGCATTTCGCTGAGTCGGTGGATGGCTTTGGATTTTTGGGGCGACAGGCCACACGGGCGGATGATAGCGCGGATCTCCTCGACCGAGAGTGTGACCATTTGCTCCGGCGAGTCGGCTTGGGCAAACAGGGCCGGCGTCACCTGATTCACGCGCTCATCGGTACATTGCGCGCTCAGCAATACCGCGACCAGCAGCGTGTACGGGTCGCTGTGATCGAGGGGCACGAGTGTTTGTGGATAGAGCGCCTGCAGTCTCTGATCGATGAAGGCGATGCGCTCCGCTTTATTTAANTTCGCCACGGTGNGCCTATTACCAACCCTGCTTGACGGTTTGTGAGATTCGCTCCGCGGCCTCAACGCACTGCGATAATTCCGCCACCAGTGCCAGCCTGACGCGATGCTCACCGGGGTTGCCCTGCTGCGTATCACGGGCGAGGTAGCGACCGGGCAGGACTTTGACGCCGGCGCGCTGAAAGAGGCTTTGGGTAAAAGACTCGTCGTCGATAGGTGTCTCGGGCCACAGATAAAAACCGGCGTCCGGCGTCGGTGTTGCCATGNCCGAAGCCAGAATCGGCGTCACCGCNTCAAATTTTTGCCGATANAGCGCCCGGTTCTCCAGNACATGNGNTTCGTCNCCCCAAGCCCATTCACTGGCNATCTGATGNTGGGGCGGCATGGCGCAACCNTGATAGGTGCGATAGCGCCGGAAGCGCTCTATCCAGAGCGGATCNCCAGACACGAANCCGGATCGNAGCCCTGGCAGATTGGACCGCTTGGAGAGACTGTGAAAACAGAGGCAGTGACGATAGTCGCTGTCACCCATGGCCGCCGNCGCTTCCAGCAGCCCCGCGGGAGGCGCTNCCTCGTCGGGGTAAATTTCGCTATAGCACTCGTCGCTGGCGATCANAAAGTCGTGCTCGTGGGCCAGCGCAATGAGCTGCTGCAGCACATCGCGAGACATGACCGCACCGGCGGGGTTGCCGGGGGTGCAAATGAAGAGCAGCTGGCAGGCTTGCCACTGATCCGCGCTCACCGACGAGAAATCGGGAAGAAAGGCCATGTCTGCGCCGCAATTAATCAAGAGAGGCTCGGTGCCTGCGAGCAGGGCAGCACCTTCATAGATTTGATAGAACGGGTTGGGGCAGATCACAGCCCCCGGTTGGCCATGGGTCACCACGGTCTGCGCCAGTGCAAACAGTCCTTCTCGCGTACCATTGAGGGGCAGCACGTGTCGATCTGCATCCAGTGAAGGTAGGTGGAAGCGCCGCTCTAACCATCGGGCGATTGCAGCACGTAATTGGGGTCTGCCCGCGGTGGCGGGGTACTGGGCCACCAGCGCGCTGCTTTGATTCAGGCATTCGATGACCGCTGCGGGCGGAGGGTGCTGGGGTTCGCCGATGGTCAGAGGAATGATGTTCGTGTTTGGCGGGGAGATCCCCGCGAAGAGGTGCCCCAGTTTTTCAAAAGGGTAGGGATGGAGCGCCTCTAGTCCAGCGTTCAAATTTGCAGGTCCACGGCAGAGGTTCCTTCGCCTTGCACAGCCCCTAGTTCGGCAACCAGATCCTGCTCTAACTGAGCCAGCAAGGTGTCGTTTTCTAGAGGGCCGCCGGCAGCATCGGCCAGGAAAAAGAGGTCTTCGACCCGTTCTCCCAGAGTCTGGATTTTGGCGCCCTGAATCGAGACCTCATAGCGCGATAAGACTGACCCCAGTCGTGCGAGCAGGCCAGGCCTGTCTGCCGTTGCCACTTCGAGGGTCGTCAAGCCCCCGGATTCGTCTTGTGCAAAGCGGACGGTAGTGGGGATCGAGAACGCCTTGACGGTTCTGGGGGTATGCCGCGACACGGTCTTCAGCGCGGCCTGACTCAGGTGTTGCCGGATTCTGTCTTCGATTTCACTGAAGGTATCGGGATGAGAATCCAATGACGCCCCATCACTTTTCAGGACAAAAAAAGTGTCGAGGGTGCTGCCGTCGGCATCACTGTAAATCCGGGCGTCATGGATGCTGAGATCGAGGGTGTCCAGAGCGGCACAGATCCGGGCAAAGGTGTTGGGCTCATCCCGTGTGTGCACGAATATCTGCGTAGCGTTGCCTATTGGCGACTCACCCGCTTGCTTTACCAGGACCAGCGCACCCTGCTGCAGATCGTGATCCGCAATCGCCTCCGTATGCCAAGCAATATCCTCAGCCCGCTCGCGCAGGAAATAATCTTCACCCCGGGCAGCCCAGAATTGGGTCAATTCGTCCTCCAGAAAGCCCCTGTACTCCAGCGATTCTGCTGCAGCTCGTTTGGTGGTGCGGATGACCTCATCCCGATTAAGGGGATTCTCGAGGCCGCGGTTCAGGGCGCGCCGTGTTTCGGTATAGAGCTGGCGCATCAGTGATGATCGCCAGGCGTTCCACAGCTCAGGATTGGTGCCTGCGATGTCGGCCACGGTCAGGGTGTAGAGATAATCGAGTCGCTCTTCGGTCACCACGATTTCTGCGAATCGCTGGATCTCCTCAGGGTCCGAGATATCCCGTCGCTGAGCAATATGACTCATCAGCAAATGATTCTTTACTAACCAGACAATCAGCTCTGTATCGGGTTTTGACACGCCATGGTCAGCACAAAATTGCTCAGCGTCGACGGCGCCCAGCTCTGAATGATCGCCGCCTCGACCTTTGCCGATATCATGGAATAGGGCGGCGATATAGAGGAGCCTCGGGTCACGCAGGCGGCGCGCAATGCGGGTCGACACAGGAAAGCGATCGGTATAGTCGGCGCGCATAAAACGCCGGGTATTGGCAATCACCTCAGTGGTGTGTGCATCCACGGTATAGGCGTGAAACAGATCAAATTGCATCTGACCGATGATGCTGCCAAATGCGGGTAGGTAGCGGCCCAGCACGCCGTGACGCGACATTCGCCTAAGCTGCTTGGTCATGTTGTGAGGTACCCCGATCACCTGCATAAACAGATCGCGATTGACCTGTGATGCGCGAAACGACTCGTCAATCAGGGGCGCATCCCGCCGCAGCAGCCGCTGGGTATTGGGCTCAATTCGGTCAACCAGTGAGTCGTTACCAATTAACACAAACAGCCGTAATAAATTGCTGGGGTTGTCACGAAAAACCGCGTCATGCCTTGCGCGAATGCGGCTATCGCTGACCTCGAAGTCATCGTCGATCACGCGGATCGCTGATTCAGGTGCATCGGAGAGTCGATGCTCAAACACTTCTATCAACAGCTCATTCAGTTGGCTCAGGGTNAGCATCCAACGGTAGTAGACCTGCATAAACTGCTCGACTGCCAGCGTATCGCCGTCGGACATGTCCCACGCTGTAGCCAGTTTTTTCTGATGG
The DNA here is from genome assembly GCA_002683395.1 of Halieaceae bacterium. GTDB lineage: Bacteria > Pseudomonadota > Gammaproteobacteria > Pseudomonadales > Halieaceae > Luminiphilus. The sequence continues at coordinate 36,029 of NYTG01000004.1, forward strand.
TCGAACAGCAGTCGATCATCTGCGCGACCCGTCATGGTGTGCAACGCAAACCGAACCTGACTCAGAAATTCCTGCCCATTGCGCAATTGGTCGCGCTCTGCCTCACTCAAAAAGTCAGGCTCATCGATTTCGCTGAGCCCGGCGCCAAAGCACCGCAGCGTGATCCACTCAATGACCTGAAGATCCCGGAGGCCTCCGGGCGAGCTTTTAATATTAGGCTCAAGAGCGTACTCGGTGTTGCTGTATCGATCGTGGCGACTCTGCTGTTCCCCGAGTTTGCCGCGGATAAAGGCGTTGGGGGGCCACATACGAGACGGCTCTATTAACGTTTNCAGCGCGCCTTTCAGTGTGGGGTCCCCCTCAAGATGGCGAGACTCCATCATGGTGGTGACGATGGTGAGATCTTCTTNGGCCAGCGCCTCACATTCCGCCAGTGTCCGGACACTGTGGCCAATCTGCAGGCCGGTATCCCATAGGCTGGTGACAAAACGCTCNAGTTTGGCAGCGGTATCGGCGCTGGGTGGCGTACGTGTAAGCAACAGCACGTCGATATCCGAGTGCGGAAAGAGCTCTCCCCTGCCGTAGCCCCCAACAGCAATCAGCGCGGTATCCGTGNCAATGCCCACGTATTCTGACCAGAGTTGCGTCAATACCGCGTCGACAGCGTCACTGGTCTGTCTCAATAAAGGCGCGATGGCCCTACTTGGATGAAAGTTGGCGGCTAGCGAATCCTTTGCCGCTTGCAAGAAGTGTCGTGCTGCCAGAGCAGGATTGACCTCATCGGTCAAAAAATCACCAAACTCCGGGAGAGGAGTATTGCTCGATCGTTCAGAAGGGGAGGGTTTCATCCCGCCTCCGGGTGAGCACCTCACATCCCGACTCGGTCACAACGATGGTGTGCTCCCATTGTGCAGAAAGTCGGCCATCGCGTGTGGTGACGGTCCAGCCATCGCGCGTATTCAGCTTGGTGTAGCGTTTGCCCGCATTGATCATGGGTTCNACGGTGAACGTCATCCCAGGCTCTAAGTGAAGGCCGGTGCCGGGCTTACCGTAATGGAGAATTTGTGGTTCNTCATGAAACACCTGACCGATACCGTGCCCACAATATTCGCGCACCACTGANTAGTAGTTGGCTTCAGCATGCTGCTGGATGACATGCCCGAGATCCCCGAGTGCCGCGCCAGGTTTTACCAGCGCCAGCGCCTGATAAAGNCACTCCTGAGTCACCCGCATCAGGCGCTCTGCATGGGGCGCTACATCACCCACTCCGACCATGATGCTGGTGTCACCGTGCCAACCGTCTTTGATCACGGTGACATCGATGTTGATGATATCGCCGTTACGCAGTTTCTTGGTGTCTGACGGAATACCGTGGCAAATGACCTCATTGACGGAGGTGCAGATAGATTTGGGGAACCCTTTGTAATTCAGTGGTGCGGGGATCGCTTTCTGAACGTTGACGATGTAATCGTGACAAATACGGTCAATTTCGCCGGTCGTTATGCCCGTCTCCACTTGAGGGGCAATCATTTCGAGCACTTCTGCCGCCAAACGGCCAGCTTCGCGCATCGCAGCAATTTCAGTGTCGGTTTTGGGCTTTACGGTGCTCATCGAATGCGCCCTGTGGCGTCAGTTTTCGGGAGGGCGAGAGTGTAACCGACTCTGGGGCCCAATGGGGGTGTGCTTTTACTGCCGGCAGTGCTGTGGTATAAAGCGCGCCGCTGGAAGTTTCCGGCGAAGCCAATTGTGGCAAATAGCACGTCCCATCGCAGTTGCGGACCCGGGTGCCGGTTTCCGGTTGGTGTCGCAGGAAGGGGCGGAAGGTTAACCCAAACAGAGAGTTTGACTATGACGCAGGTAAGCATGCGCGACTTGTTGCAAGCAGGTGCGCACTTCGGACACCAGACCCGTTTCTGGAACCCCAAAATGGATCAATACATTTTTGGGGCCCGCAACAAAATCCACATTATCAATCTTGAGCACACCGTGCCCGCTTTTAACGACGCCTTGACCACGGTGCAGCGCCTGGCAGAGAAGAAAAATCAGGTGATGTTCGTCGGTACCAAGCGCGCGGCCGGCAAGATCATTGAGGAACATGCCCGACGTTGCGGCATGCCCTTCGTGAGTCACCGCTGGCTCGGTGGCATGCTCACTAACTACAAAACGATCCGCTCATCGATCAAGCGATTGCGCGAGCTTGAAGAGCAAGAGGCCAATGGCACCTTCGCCAAGCTGACTAAAAAAGAAGCTTTGATGCGGTCTCGCATGAAAGACAAGCTTGAGCGCTCTATCGGCGGGATCAAGGAAATGTCGGGTTTGCCCGACGTGTTGTTCGTGGTGGATGTAGATCACGAACGCATTGCTGTCACCGAAGCGAATAAGCTGGGTATTCCCGTTATTGGCATTGTGGACACCAATAGCGATCCCGATGGCGTGGATTATGTGATTCCCGGTAACGATGATGCCATCCGCGCCGTTAAGCTTTACGTCACCGCTGTGGCTGACGCGGTTCTGGCNGGAAAGGCTCAGGCAGGTGAGGTGGTGTCGGCGGATGAGTTTGTCGAAGTCGCGGAACCTGAGGCGGAGCCAGCAGCGCCCGCAGGCGAGGTCAGCGAAGCGCCAGCCGAAGAGGTCGCCGAGGCAGCGGCGCCAGAGGGTGAGGCTGCAGTGCCGGCCGCAGCCGCTGAGGCAGCGCCCGAGAATCAAGAGGCCGATTCTGGCGCGAGTGCAGACTCAGATGCTGCCGAAGGTGCTGTCGAAGGTGCTGTTGAAGGTGCTGCTGACGAGGCTGAAACCCCGGCTTCCTGAGACTCGACGAGGCGACAACGCCCGTTGCGTGATCACGGGGCCTTCAGGGCCCCCTATCGTTAACTGTTTAGCCGCCAGTGAGGCGGTTTCATGAGGTGAAAGCATGTCTGCTGCATTGGTGAAAGAACTGCGNGAGAGGACTGGCTTGGGTCTGCTTGAATGCAAGAAGGCGCTGGGCGAGGCAGGTGGTGATGTTGACGCGGCGATCGAGGCTTTACGCAAGTCCAGCGGGATGAAGGCGGCAAAAAAAGCGGGCAGGACGGCTGCGGATGGTGTGGTGGCTATTCAGACTGCGGCCGATGGTAGCTTCGGTGCCATGATCGAGATTAATAGTGAGACGGATTTTGTCGCTCGCGACGAAAATTTTCTCACTTTTGTTCATAGTGTATTGGCTAAGGCGTTTGAGCAGCGCATCAGTGATGTGACGATGCTCGCAGAGGGTGAGACCGAGGAGGCGCGTCAGGCGCTGGTGCAAAAGATCGGCGAAAATATTAGCGTTCGCCGGGTGGCGACTCATGAAGCCGACGCCGGCGTGATTGGCGGGTATGTCCACGGTAATAATCGCATCGCGGTTCTGGTTTCGCTAAAAGCGGGCTCTGAGGAGCTTGCGCGGGACGTTGCCATGCATGTGGCGGCGGTGAATCCTCAGGTGGTCTCTCCAGATGACATGCCCCAGGAGCTGGTAGCCAAAGAGCGGGAAATATATGCTGCTCAGGCTCAGGATTCGGGCAAGCCGCCCGAAATCGTTGAGAAAATGATTGATGGCAGAATTCGCAAGTTTTTGTCAGAGAATAGTCTGACTGAGCAGGCGTTTGTTAAAGATCCCGACCTTACGGTCGGCAAGCTCGTGGCGCAGGCGGGGGCGGAAATCCTCGGGTTTACCCGCTTCGAGGTGGGTGAAGGCATCGAGGTCGAGAAAGTCGACTTCGCCACGGAGGTGGCGGCGCAGCTCGGCAGCTGATTGGGCGGCTTATCCCGAAGCACTTCTTGGGCCCCAGGTAGTCCCGGGATGACAAGAATCACCAAGGTTTCCGTGTGAACTCTGGCCTCGGAGTCCGGTAGCATGATGGAAACAGCGGTGATCAGGCGGGGAGANGCGTANATGGCGGCAGACAAGGTTTATAAGCGCATACTGCTTAAGTTGAGCGGTGAAGCGCTGACCGGTCAGGAAGCCTACGGTATTGACCCCAAAGTACTCGATCAGNTGGCGCTCGAAATTGGGCAGCTGGTGGGAATCGGTGTGCAGGTGGGACTGGTAGTCGGTGGCGGTAACNTATTTCGAGGNGCGGCACTGAGCGCGGCGGGCCTAGATCGCGTCACGGGTGACCACATGGGGATGTTAGCGACGGTGATGAACGCCTTGGCGCTCCGCGATGCACTGGAACGTTCCAATATTGCCACTCAGGCGATGTCTTCCATTCCGATGAGCGGGGTAGTGGAGCACTATGACCGCCGCAAAGCTATTCGGGCCCTGTCTAACGGTGACGTGGTTATTTTCGCGGCAGGCACCGGCAATCCGTTCTTTACCACCGACTCCTCGGCCTGCCTGCGCGGTATCGAGGTCAAGGCTGATGTGGTGTTAAAGGCGACGAAGGTCGATGGCGTGTACAGCGCAGATCCAGTGACGCANCCGGACGCCGTGAAATACGACGTCCTCAACTACGACGAGGTGCTGGANAACAAACTCGGGGTGATGGATTTGACGGCGATTTGTCTGGTCCGAGACCATGGTATGCCCGTTAGGGTATTTGATATGGCNCAGCGGGGTGCGCTCCTCAACATCGTTCGGGGCGGGGATGAGGGCACCCTGATTCAGGCCTGATCAGAATCAATAAGAAGACAAAGTAGGATCAGCGACAATGATTGATGACATCAAACAGGATACCGAAGANCGCATGGGTAANGCGCTCGATGCGCTCTCTCATAATTTCAATAAAATCCGCACCGGTCGCGCGCATCCCAGTCTGCTGGATAGTATTCGACTCGATTACTACGGCGCGGAAACCCCGCTGAATCAGTTGGCGAATATCAATATAGAAGATGCCCGGACCCTCAGTGTTGTGGCATTCGATAAAGGGATTACGCCGGATATTGAGCGGGCCATCATGAAATCCGATCTGGGCTTGAATCCCGCAACGGCGGGCGATGTGATGCGAATTCCCATGCCGGTGCTNACCGAGGAGACTCGCAAGGGGTATATCAAGCAAGCCCGTGGTGAGGCTGAATCGGCTCGNGTGTCGGTGCGCAGTGCCAGACGTGATGGGNTGGGGTTGCTAAAAGAGTTGCTGAAGGAGAAGGAAATCTCCGAGGACGAAGAGCGGCGCGGTCACGATGTCATCCAAAAACTGACTGATGACTATGTAGCCAGAGTGGAGGTTGCTCTGGGTGAGAAAGAAGCCGATCTGATGGCGATCTGAGACTCGAGAGGAATTACCTTTGCAAGCGTCCGAGATCCAACTCCGCAGTGTTCCCCGTCACCTCGCTATTATTATGGACGGCAATAACCGGTGGGCGCGTCGCGAAGGCTATCCGGGTGTTGCAGGACATCGGGCGGGCGCCGAGGTCGTGCGTGAGATCGTCTCTGCCTGCGAGGCGCGCGGAATTCGTTATCTCACCTTATTCGCGTTCTCTAGCGAGAACTGGGGTAGACCGAGAGCNGAAGTGCGGGCTTTGCTGGCGCTGCTCTCGCGNTATNTGCGCAANGAAGTGACCAAACTGAAATCAGATGGTGTTCGCCTGCGTGTGATCGGTCGCAGAGATCGNTTTAGTCCGCATTTGCANCGCCTCATCGCNAGCGCCGAGAAGGCTACAGAGGCTGAGGAGCGTGCAACCCTGACCCTCGCGCTCGACTATGGTGGACGCTGGGATGTTGCGCAGGTCACCCGATCCATNGCCCTCGATATTGCGGCGGGTGTTATTCAGCCCGACGATATCACTGAAGAGTCGATTTCTGAGAGACTCGCCACGGCGGATCTTCCAGATCCTGATCTGTGTATCCGCACAGCAGGCGAGACTCGGATTTCGAATTTTCTGCTATGGCAGTTTGCTTATGCCGAGTTCTGGTTTACTGAAGTGCTGTGGCCAGATTTTGATGAGACGGTGTTGGATCTCGCTCTGGCTGATTATGCGGTGCGGGAGCGACGCTTTGGTATGCGCCCCTTGCTGCATCGTTATTAACGGTTGTAAGGAGGCAGGCGCATGCTCCGGCAGAGGGTGATCACAGCACTGGTTCTCGCGGGCGCTTTCGTCGCTATCCTGGCTCTCGCGCCGTTTCCGGTTCAGTCCTTATTGTTCGCTTTGGTAGCATCCGCCGGCGCTTGGGAATGGGCTGCATTAGTAGGAGCGCGTTCAGTGATACTGCGACTGGCCTACACTGTGGTGATTCCGATTTTGTGTTTCGCACTCTGGATGCGTATCGATCTGGGTGGCACGCAGTCTGCAGCAGCGGCGCAGCCCTGGTTGGCAGCAGCAGCGCTGCTTTGGTCGGCTATGTTGTTGGGGCTGAAGTATTACCCCGCGGGCGGTTGGTTGTGGGGCCAAGCCTGGATCCGCGCCATCATGGGGTGGTTCATGCTCACCGCTACCTGGTTGGCGGTATCAGTTTGCCTGATACTCACAAATGGTCCGATCGTGTTGTTTGTGTTAATCCTGACAGTTGCTGTCGCCGATATCGGCGCTTATTTTGCGGGACGACGCTTTGGTCAACACGCGCTCGCGGCTGCTATCAGTCCCGCCAAGACCTGGGAGGGATTTTGGGGCGGTATGCTGGGCGTGGCTGCCCTCGCAATACTCATTTCGCAAAACCTCCCGCTTTCACAACTGCATCTTGGCTGGGGCTCTCTGCTGGTGTTGGGCCTGGCCACAGCCGGTGCTTCCGTCGTGGGTGATCTTACAGTGAGCTTGCTCAAACGCGAAGTCGGCTTGAAAGATTCGGGATCTCTGCTTCCCGGACACGGCGGATTATTGGATCGCCTGGACAGTATCTGTGGCGCTGCACCGGTCTTTGCACTGGGTCTCCTGTTGGTGGGGTACTGATTGATGCGTCAGGTGGCGGTATTGGGGGCCACAGGGTCAATCGGCCGGTCGACGCTCGATGTGATTCAGCGCCACCCCAACCGGTATCGGGCGACAGTCATGGCGGCTCACCGGTCCGTCGATGACATGGAAGCGCTCTGTCGGACACATCGTCCTCTGCATGCCGTGATGGGTGACCCGCAGGCAGCGTCGGTTTTAGCGGAGCGACTGACCGATGTGCCATCAGTGGCGGTTTCCTCCGGGGCCGAGATCCTTGATGACCTGGTGGCGGACGCTGCCGTTGATACAGTGGTGGCCGGCATTGTCGGCTTCGCAGGCCTTCGTCCTACACTGAGTGCGGCCCGAGCCGGAAAAATTATTCTGCTTGCCAATAAAGAGGCGCTGGTCAGTGCCGGTCGACTGTTTATGGAGGCTGTGCGCACGGGTGGGGCAACCCTGTTGCCGGTGGACAGCGAGCACAATGCAATGCATCAGTGCCTTCCGGTCGATCTCGAGGGTCGACCCAACATGAGCGACGTTGAAAAAATCATACTGACCGCATCTGGCGGGCCTTTCCGAGGACGGTCGCGGGCCTCGCTCGATGCGGTCACACCAGAAGAAGCCTGTGCACACCCCAATTGGTCTATGGGGCGAAAAATCTCGGTGGACTCTGCGACTTTGGCGAACAAAGGGTTGGAACTGGCGGAGGCCTGCTGGCTATTTGACCGCAGTCCCGAGCAGATTGAGATTGTGGTGCACCCACAGAGCATTGTGCATTCCATGATTCGATATCGAGACGGCTCCACGCTAGCGCAGCTCGGCCAACCCGATATGCGAACACCCATCGCCTATTGCCTTGCCTGGCCTGAGCGTGTCGATGCGGGGGTCGCTCCGCTGGATATCGTGGCCGCGGCGCGGCTGGATTTCGAAGCGCCCGATCTGGAGGCCTTTCCCTGTCTCGCGCTGGCACAATGGGCGATCACCCAACCGGGCGGCATGTGTGTCTTCAGTGCCGCCAATGAAGTCGCGGTAGCGGCGTTTCTGGCGGGTGATATTCGCTTTACTGACATCGATAAGGTGATTGCCGGCACGCTGCAAGGAATCGATTTAGCGGAACCTGAGAGCCTCGATGCGGTCCAAGCGCTTGATCAGGCAGCGCGTGACGTCGCGGACAAACAGATTGCGGGTTGGTTTACCCGCCCCGAAGCATAGGAAATTTAATGCTGGATACGCTGCAAACTATTGTTGTTGCCCTAGCGACCTTCACCATTGTGGTGGCGATACATGAGTATGGACACTTCTGGATGGCCCGTCGTGCGGGCGTCAAAGTGCTGCGGTTTTCGATTGGTTTCGGACGACCCTTAGTTCGTTGGCAGGGCAGCGATGAGACGGAATATGTGATCGCGGCGATTCCTCTGGGGGGTTACGTGCGCATGGCGGATGAGCGAGATGCGGAGATCGCGTCTGAAGACTTGCCGAGGGCGTTTAACCGTCAGGGGGTGAGCAAGCGGATTGCCATTGCCGCAGCCGGGCCGATTGCTAACTTTCTGCTAGCCATTTTGGTGCTGTGGGGCCTTTTTTTGCGAGGCGAAGTGGGTGTGGTGCCAGAGATTAATGTTGTGGTCCCGGGGTCTCTCGCCGAGAGGGCGGGGCTCGAATCGGGGCAAGAGATTCTTGCCATCGATGATCGTGCGACGCCCACGGTGGCGGCGGTTAACTTTGCGCTGCTTGAGCGTCTTGGTGATTCGGGCACCCTAAAGCTCGCTGCACGCTATTCAGATTCTGATGCGGTAGTCGAATCGGCCGTCCCCATTGATCAATGGTTGAAAGGACAGGAAGAGCCTAATTTATTGTCCGCCCTCGGCGTCACTATCTACACGCCGCCAGTGCTGCCGATCGTCGGTGGATTGAGCGAGGGAGGGGCGGCGACTCGGGCGGGATTCCAGGAAGGCGACTTGATTCTGGCGGCGAATGGCGAAGCGGTGCCTTTGTGGATGGATTGGGTGACCTATGTCCGCGCCCGACCGGAACAAACGATAGAGGTGCTGGTTGAGCGCAATAACGTTCGTCAGTCACTGAGCGTGACCCCCTCGGGTATCGATGCGGAAGGTAAGCAGATTGGTTCGGTAGGCATGTCTGTGGAACTGCCGGTGATACCGGAATCCCAACAGCGGCGATTTGATCGCGGTCCGATCGACGCGCTGGGCGCCTCGGTGAGTCGCACCATCGATCTCGTCGCCTTCACGTTTAAGTCTATTGGGAGAATGCTACAGGGGTTAATTTCCCCTAGTAATCTGTCCGGTCCGATCACCATTGCACAGGTTGCTGCGTCGACTGCGGAAGCGGGATGGGTGGCGTGGCTGGGTTTTCTGGCTTTGCTCAGCGTCTCGCTGGGGGCCCTCAATCTGCTGCCGATTCCGGTCCTCGATGGCGGTCATCTCGTATTTTATGGATTTGAAGCCATTCTGGGCAAACCCTTACCGGAGCGCGTTCAAATGGCGGGTTACCAGGTGGGGATGGTTTTGGTGCTGAGCATCATGGTGTTTGCACTGTATAATGATGTCTCGAAATTCTGACTACGCTGGATGATGGGCTGTCACACCCCCGCTAAAGGGCCACAGTGGTTCACTACTTCCTCTGATGGCGATGCTGGCGGGGCCTGGCGACCCTATTGCGACGAAAAGGCACTATGCGGTTAATACACCTCAACAGCCAGCGAAGCACTCGCCTCGTGGCCATCGTTATGCTACTGGCCTGTCTGGGTCAGTGGTCTTCGGCGGTCGCACAGACCGAACCTTTTGTGATTCAGGACATTCGCGTGGAGGGCTTGCAACGCATCTCTCCCGGCAGCGTATTTGCAGCACTCCCGGTAGGGGTGGGCGATACGCTCGATACATACGCCTCGCGCGCTGCGGCCAAGAGCCTCTTCGCATCGGGCAATTTCGACGATATCTCGATAGCCCGCGATGGTGGCGTACTTGTCGTGGTTGTTGCCGAACGGCCCAGCATCAGCGAAATCACGATTGACGGTAACAAGGCGATTGAAACGGAAGCATTGCTGGACGGGTTAAAGGGAGCCGGCCTCTCGGTAGGACAAGTATTCCAGCGTTCGACCCTGGAGGGGATGCAGCTCGAATTGCAGCGCCAGTACGTGCTTCAGGGGCGCTACGACGCCACGATTGATTCCGAAGTGATCGCCGAGCCGCGCAACCGAGTGTCGATTGCCATCGAGGTGAATGAGGGAACTGTCGCCACGATTCAGCACATCAATGTGGTGGGCAACTCCATATTCTCCGATGACGACCTGATCGATCTTTTTGAGCTCAAGACGGGCGGATGGTTCTCGTTCTTCACCAGCGATAACAAATACTCTAAAGAAAAGCTCACATCAGACCTGGAAACTCTGTCGTCTTATTACCTCGATCGTGGTTACCTGTTATTCACAATTGATTCCACCCAGGTGGCGGTCTCTCCGAATAAGGAGGAGGTCTACATCACCGCCAACGTCACTGAAGGGCAGAAGTTCACTGTGAGCGAGGTCGGTTTGAGTGGTGACCTTGTGCTGCCCGAGGAGGATCTGAACCGCTTCCTTATTGTTCAACCAGAGCAAGTCTATTCCCAGCAGTTGGTTACGGCGACCGAGGATTATCTGACACGGCGCTTGGGCAATGAGGGCTATAACTTTGCCACTGTCACGGGCATGCCGGAGATCGACGAAGATAACAGTACCGTGGCCATGAAGTTCTTCATCGACCCGGGTAAGCGAACCTATGTCCGCCGGATCAATTTTGCGGGCAATATGACGACCATGGACGATGTGCTGCGCCGGGAAATGCGACAGATGGAGTCGGCTCCCGCGTCCTCTGCAGCCATTGAACAGTCGCGTATTCGCCTTGAGCGCCTCGGCTTTTTCAAGACTGCTGCAGTGGAAACCACTGAGGTCGCCGGCTCTGACGATCTAATCGACGTAGATTTCAACGTCGAGGAGCAATCATTTGGGTCCATTGGTGGCAGTCTCGGTTATGCGCAAGATGCGGGTCTGATCCTGGGTCTCAACCTGCAGCAGAATAACTTTCTTGGCACGGGTCGCCGGGTCGGTGTCTCACTGAACTCTTCGCGTTATCAGGACGTCATCAGTTTCAACTACACCAATCCGTATTTTACTGAAGACGGCGTCAGCCGGGGCTTCGGGATTTTTTACCGTAAAACCGACCTGTCCAAGATTAATGTGGCGAGTTACACCACGGACACCTGGGGCGGTAGCATGAATTTCGGGTACCCCATCAGTGAGACTCAGCGACTCGGCTTTTCGCTCGGCGTGACCGACACCAAAATCACGTCGGGGCAGTACGCGGTGCAGGAAATTTCTGCCAGCCCCCGACTAGCACCTGAAATTGAGTATTGGTACTACTCAACGTTGCAGGCCGACGGCACTTACGCCGCTGCCGAAGTGCTCGAGCCAATCGATACCATCCCACTATCTGCGCTGTCGCCTCCCGAAAACGAAGGCTTTCTTGATCTGAACGGTAACCGCTATCTGAATTGGAGTCTTACGGGCAGCTGGCTGCAATCGACATTGAATCGTGGGCAGCTTGCCACGCGCGGTGCGTCTCAGTCCCTGTCGCTTGAGGTGGCGGTGCCCCTGTCTGATTTGGAGTTTTATAAGCTGAACTATCGTGGTGAGGTGTACTTCCCGCTATTCGGGGACTTTACTCTGCACTTGCGGGGCGAAGTGGGTTACGGCGATGGCTACGGTGATACCACCGAATTGCCATTCTATGAGCACTTCTTTGCCGGTGGGTTCGGCTCTGTGAGGGGCTACGAATCGAATACGCTCGGCCCTCGCTCGACGCCTCCTGCCGTTTATAGCGCTAATACCGCAGTAACGGCCATTGACGAGAATGGTCTTCCGACGCAGTTCGGGGGGGATGATGGTCGCGGTTATGGCTATTCAGTGGATCCAACCAGCGGAAAAATTCCCGTTCAGCAGTTCTATAACGAGCCCGATCCTTTTGGCGGTAACGTGCTGATCGAAGGGAGTGCAGAGGTGCTGTTCCCCATGCCCTTCATTAAAGATCGAAGCTCGCTACGATCCGCCTTATTCCTCGATGTGGGCAATGTTTTCAATACAAATTGCCGTGAAAATCAGGTGAATTGTTTTGGTATCGACGCCGGTGAATTACGTTACTCTGTCGGCATCGGCGTGACGTGGCTGTCGGGTTTTGGGCCGCTGACTTTCAGTCTGGCCAAGCCCCTGAATGCTAGTCCAATTGATGAAAGGGAAGTCTTCCAGTTCACGCTGGGAAGAGGCTTCTAACACTAAAAAAGGGAGATTGTTCAATGAACGCACGTGTGTGGCTGGCAGGCCTACTGATGGTCGTTTTGCCATCAATTGCTTTGGCTCAGGGCCGAATCGCCGTAATGAATCTCGAGCAGGCGATTCTGCAAACTGATGTGGCGCAGCAGCGGCTTCAGGAGTTTGAGGACAACGAGGACTTCGCCTCTGACAAGTCGCAGTTTGATGCGCTGCGTGCCGAGCTGGATCAGCTGGTCAAGGATTTTCAGCGTGATCAGGCGGCGATGAGTGAAGAAGATCAGGTTGCGGCGCGTCAGAAGATGGCCAGCAAACAGTCGGATCTTGAGTACGTTGCCAAGAAGTTACAGACACTCCAAACCCAAAATGCGCAGCGCGTCATGCAGGAGTTGGCCACGCAGGCGCAGGAAGTGCTGCGCGAGATCATCGAAACCGAGCAGATTGGCCTTTTGCTGCAGCAGCAAGCGGTCATTCACGCCGATCTGGGCTACAACATCACGGCGAAAGTATCGGACAAGATGAATCAATTAGGCACGGAGTAAGCACTATGCCGTCCCTCGGGGAGCTCGCGACCTTACTGGAGCTCGAGTTTCGCGGGGACGCGGCGCGCCCGCTTCAGCGGTTGGCGGCTTTGGATGTCGCTACCCCAGATGACCTCAGCTTCGTTTCCGAAAAAAAACATCTGAGTAGACTGACCGACACTCGCGCGGGGGCCGTGATCCTACACCCCGAATGGATAGACCACTGGTCGGGCTGCGCTTTACTGAGCGACACGCCTTACGTTGCTTTTGCGCGGGCAACCCGGATCTTCGACAACCACCCTCAGGCCAGTAGAAGCGTTCATGAAGCGGCTGTTGTGTCAGAGGGTGCCCGGTTGGGCAAGCAAGTGACGATTGATGCCGGCGCCTGTGTTGAGGCTGACGTGGTGCTGGGCGATCGGGTCTGGATTGGTGCTGGGGCCTATGTCGGACACGGGACTCAGATCGGCGCCGATACGGTCATCAAGCCCGGTGCGGTGATTTGCCACGCGGTCCACATTGGCGAGCGCTGCACGATTCATCCGAATAGCACAATTGGTGCAGACGGCTTTGGTTTTGCATCCAGTGCAGACGGATGGGTAAAGATTGAGCAACTTGCCACGGTCATCATCGGTAATGACGTGGAGATTGGCTCCAATTCGACTATCGACAGGGGGGCGTTGGAAGATACGGTCGTCGAGGATGGCGCCATTATCGATAACCTAGTGCAAATAGGGCATGGGGTGCGAGTTGGCAGTCAGACTGCGATTGCGTCTCAGGTGGGTATTTCCGGCAGTACTGAAATTGGTGCACGCTGCGTGATTGCCGGGCAAGCGGGCATGGCGGGGCACCTTACTATTGCTGATGACGTGCATATTGGAGGGCAGGGCAGGGTTGCTAGCTCGGTCACTGAGCCAGGGCACTATTCTTCCGGTACGCCGATTCAACCCCTGCGGGCTTGGCTCAGGAGTGCCTCTCGCTTTACCCAGCTGGATCAAATGGCACGTCGTATTGCCCAGTTGGAAAAGGCTGCCGGTCTTGAGCAGAAAGAGGATAACAACGCGTGACACTCGACATTGAAGAAATTCGTAACCGACTCCCTCACCGATATCCTTTCTTACTGGTCGACCGGGTGGTCTCGGTCGTACCTGGAGAGCGCATTGAGGCCTATAAAAATCTGAGTATTAATGAGCCCTTTTTTGATGGGCACTTCCCCGGTATGCCGGTCTTTCCAGGTGTACTCCTGCTTGAGGCCATGGCTCAGGCGGCCGGCATTCTCGGCTTTGTGACGATGGATACGACGCCGGCCGATGGCTCGATTTATTATTTTGTCGGTGCAGATGGCTTACGTTTCAAACGGCCTTGCGTGCCGGGTGACCGCGTCATGCTGTATGCCAATATCGTGAGTGAGCGTCGGGGCGTCTGGAAGTTCGAGGTGGAGTCGCGGGTTGAGGATGAGCTTGCGGCCTCGGGCACCATCTTGTGCGCCAATCGTTGATCCGTGATCCACGAGCTCGCCATTATCGACCCGACCGCGCGTCTCCATGAGTCAGTGGAGGTGGGTCCCTGGACGATCATCGGGCCGGACGTCGAAATTGGTGAAGGTACGAAAGTCGAATCCAGTGTGGTGATTAAGGGGCCGACCCGTATCGGCGCTCGCAACCATATTTATCAGTTCTCCACGATCGGCGAGGCGACTCCGGATCTGAAATATCGCGATGAGCCGACGGAGCTCCATATCGGCGACGACAACGTCATTCGGGAGAACGTGACGATTCACCGAGGAACGGTTCAGGACCGATCGCTTACCGAGGTGGGCCACCGTAATCTGATCATGGCATACGTTCATATTGGGCATGACAGTGTCGTTGGTAACGACACCATTTTGGTCAACAACACCGCGCTCGCAGGTCATGTAGAGGTAGGCGATTGGGCCATCCTCTCTGGATACACTCTCGTGCACCAGTTTTGTAAAATTGGCACCCACAGTTTTAGCGGAATGGGCACGTCTATTGGCAAGGATGTCCCAGCGTTTGTGACGGTGGCGGGCAGTCCTGCCGAGGCCAAAACGATTAATGCGGAGGGATTGCGGCGGCGCGGATTCGACACTGCAGAAATCTCCGAGCTACGGCGCGCCTTCAAGATTCTTTATCGGCAAGGGTTGACGGTTGATGCTGCCCTGGAGCGACTCCAGAGTATGGTGGAAGAAACGCCCAGCGTTCAGACGTTGATCGACTCACTCAAGCAATCTCAGCGGGGCATCGTTCGTTAGTGGCAGCGGAGAGGCTGCGTCTGGGAATATGTGCGGGTGAAGCCTCCGGCGACATTCTGGGGGGTTCTGTACTAAGGGCATGGCGCGACCGTGGCGCCGCACTCGATATCACCGGCATTGGCGGGGATCAGATGCAGGCGTTCGGCCTTGAGTCAATCTGCCCTATAGAGCGCTTATCGGTGATGGGTTTTGTCGAGCCCCTCAAGCGGCTGCCTGAGCTGCTGGGGATCAGGCGGCAGTTAATCACGCAGCAGCTTTCCGCCCCACCGCAGTTGTTCGTCGGAATCGACAGTCCGGACTTTAACTTACCGGTAGAGCGTCGATTGCGCGCTCAGCGTATTCCTACCGCCCATCTCGTGAGTCCTTCTGTCTGGGCGTGGCGGCAGGGCCGTATCCGCGGCATCGGCAAATCGGTCGACAGGATGCTGTGTCTGCTGCCCTTCGAGGTCGATCTATATCAGCGAGCAGGCATTGATGCGGTTTGCGTCGGTCATCCGCTGGTTGATGATCTCCAACAGCTCCCCGCGGCAGACAGTCTCCGGCGCGAGCTGGGTTTATCGGGTGAACAGACGTTGCTTGCGGTGCTCCCGGGTAGTCGGGAGGCAGAGATACGCCACCTCATGCCGGTATTCGTGGCGGCGATGTCACAACTCCAAGATCGTCATTCGGACCTGCACTTTGTGATCCCAGCGGCCAACCCTGGTCGTTATCGGCAGATCCAGTCGTACCTCGAGCGCGCCGATCTGCCTGTTAGCCTGATTCAAGGTCGGGGACGAGAGGTGATGCATCTCAGTGACGCCATTCTTATCGCCTCGGGCACTGCCACCCTGGAGGCCATGCTGTTGCGCAAACCGATGGTCATCGGCTACCGCATGGCGGCAATGTCTTGGGCGATCCTGTCGCGGATGGTGAAGTCTCCTTATGTGGGTCTGCCCAATATCCTTGCGGGTCATGAAGTCGCCCCGGAACTTTTACAGGATGAGGCGACGCCTTCGCGTCTTGCCGATGCCGTATCTCAGATGCTGGAAGGCGGTGGTGACGCCCAGGTCGCTCGATTTAATGAATTGGCCGGTCTGATTGGCGGTAATTTCGCTAACCGATGCATCGACGCCCTCATGCCTTTAATTAACCGCTAATGAAGTCGGGAGACTTATTTCAGGATGCTGCGGATCATCTCATTGCGGGGGTCGACGAAGTCGGCAGGGGGCCTCTGGCAGGCGATGTGGTGGCTGCCGCGGTCATACTGAAGGACCCGCCGCCTGAGGGGGTGACAGACTCCAAAGCCTTATCGGCAGGTCGTCGCGAAACACTGGCCGAAACGATTCGCTCGGAGGCGCTCTGCTGGGCGTTGGGTCGGGCGACTGTGGCAGAAATCGATGAAATGAATATTCTGCAGGCATCACTTCTGGCGATGCGCCGGGCCGTAGAGGGTCTTACATTCCGACCCTCCTTGGTTTTGGTCGACGGTAATCGACTGCCACGGTGGTCCTTTGAAGCACGTGCCATTGTGAAAGGCGATCAGACCGAACCGGCGATCGGCGCGGCATCCATTCTCGCCAAGGTCCAGCGCGATGGGGAGATGCTGGCCCTGCATGAGTATTACCCCGGGTATGGATTTGATCGCCATAAGGGATATCCCACCAAGGCGCATATAACAGCACTTGAGACCCTTGGCGTCTCACCCGTGCATCGACGGAGCTTTGGTCCCGTGAAACGCTTGCTGGCAGACCCCGAGGTGGGATAGCGTTCTGACATGACCTCGTTTGTTCATCTCCGACTGCACACTGAATACTCATTAATTGATGGGTTGCTTCGTATTCGACCCTTCTTGAATCGCGTGGCAGAGCTCGGCATGCCGGCTGTGGCGATTACCGATCACCACAATTTTTTCGGCCTCGTGAAGGCGTACAAGGCGGCGGCAGATCTCGGTATCAAGCTGATCGTGGGTGCGGATCTTCATGTTCTGGACCCTCTGGATGAAGATCGACATCACGAACTGTGCCTGCTGGCCCAGAACGAAACGGGCTATCGAAACCTAATGCTGTTGCTGTCGCGCTCATACCAGCAGGGTCAATATCTTGGCCGACCCAGAGTGCAACAAGCATGGATCAGCGAGTATGCAGAGGGTGTGATTGCCCTGTCTGGCGGGCGTCAGGGAGATATTGGACAGGCGCTTTTAAACGGTCGCGAAGCCGATGCGCAAACCGCTTTGAAAAAATGGCAGGCGTGTTTCCCGAATCGCTTTTACCTTGAACTGCAGCGCACCGGTCGGGCGGGTGAAGAGGATTATTTACATGCAGCGGTGGCGTTAGCCGGCGAGCATGCATGTCCCGTGGTCGCGACCAATGATGTCAGGTTCCTTGCTCCGGAAGAGTTCGAGGCGCATGAGGCGCGGGTGTGCATCGGCGATGGTAGAACCCTCGACGATCCTCGTCGGTTGCGGGCCTATTCAGACCAGCAGTATCTCCGCTCAACCAAAGAGATGGCCGAATTATTTTCAGACATTCCGGAAGCCCTAGAGAATTCAGTGGAAATCGCGCGTCGGTGCTCGGTCTCACTGACCTTGGGGCAGCCTTTTCTTCCCAACTATCCGGTGCCCGCCGCCGAGACGATTGAGGCGTATCTGAGTCGCCTCTCGTTTGAGGGGCTCCAAAAGCGTTTCCCACGGTGGGGAGAGGAGCAGCTCGGACCTTACCGGGAGCGGCTCGAGTTCGAGCTCAATACCATTAATCAGATGGGCTTCCCGGGTTATTTTCTCGTCGTTATGGACTTCATCCGATGGGCCAAGGAGCAGGATATTCCGGTGGGCCCCGGACGGGGTTCGGGTGCAGGGTCGTTGGTGGCGTATGCGCTGGGCATTACGGACCTTGATCCTATCGAATATGACCTGCTGTTCGAGCGATTTCTGAATCCCGAGCGCGTCTCGATGCCCGATTTTGACGTCGACTTTTGTATGGAGCGCCGCGATGAGGTGATCGAGTACGTGGCACAGACATACGGTCGTCACGCGGTGTCCCAGATCATCACATTTGGCACGATGGCGGCCAAAGCGGTGGTGCGCGATGTGGCTCGAGTTCAGGGTAAGCCCTACGGGCTGGCCGATCGCATGTCCAAGCTCATCCCGTTCGAAGTCGGCATGACGCTGTCGAAAGCGCTGGAGCAAGAAGAGCAACTGGTGCAGTTGCTCGAGGAGGACGGTTCGGCGCAGGAAATTTGGGATATGGCGGTTCAGTTGGAGGGCGTGACACGCAATGCGGGCAAGCATGCTGGTGGCGTGGTCATTGCGCCGAGTGAACTGACTGACTTTTCGCCTATTTACTGTGATGAAGATGGTGGCGGCGTGGTCACCCAGTACGACAAGAATGATGTTGAAGAGGCCGGGCTGGTCAAGTTCGACTTTCTGGGGCTGAGGACGCTGACAATTATTCAGTGGGCCATTCAAATGATCGATGCGCGCGCTGAATCACCATTGGATATCGATCATATCCCCCTCGACGATCCTGAGGTGTTCCGGTTGCTGCAAGGTGGCGACACGACGGCCGTCTTCCAGCTCGAAAGTCGTGGCATGAAAGAGCTGATAAAGAATTTGCGGCCAGACTGTTTTGAAGACATCGTGGCGCTGGTGGCTTTGTTTCGACCGGGTCCGCTTCAGTCAGGGATGGTCGAGAATTTCATTAACCGTAAGCACGGCCGTGAACAGATGGCCTATCCCGATGCCCAGTATCAGCATGAGTTGCTAAAGCCGATCCTTGAGCCCACATACGGAATCATTCTGTATCAGGAGCAGGTGATGCAGATTGCGCAGGTATTGGCGGGGTATACGCTGGGTGGTGCGGATCTGTTGCGTCGTGCCATGGGTAAAAAGAAACCTGAAGAGATGGCGAAGCAGCGTAGCGTTTTCGAAGCGGGTGCGGCGGAGCAAGGTATCGACCCGACGCTGGCGATAAAGATTTTTGATCTGGTAGAAAAATTTGCGGGTTATGGCTTTAACAAATCACACTCGGCTGCCTACGCATTGGTGTCCTACCAAACGGCGTGGCTAAAAACCCATCATGCTGGAGAATTCATGGCCGCTGTCATGAGTTCTGAAATCGATAATACGGATAAGCTGCTGACGCTTCGCGATGAGGCGAGACGAATGGGTCTTACAGTTCAGCCACCCTCTATCCAGGCCGGGCAGTACGCCTTTTCAGTCGACGATGAAGGCCAGATACGTTACGGGCTGGGTGCGATCAAAGGCTTGGGAGAGGGCCCTATCAGTAATTTGCTCAGCGCCAGAGAGGACGAGCCGTTCACCAGTCTGTTCGATCTTTGCGCGCGCACGGACCCCCGTAAAGTGAATCGCCGCGCCCTCGAGGCGTTGATCAAGAGTGGCGCACTGGATGAGCTCGGGGTAGAGCGCTGGGTGTTGCTTGCTGCGCTGGATGACGCGATTAAAGGCGCCGAACAGGTTGCCAGCAACACTGCGGCGGGCATCGATGACTTGTTCGGCGAGGTCATCGCAGCAAGCGATGCCTCGGATGATCTTTATCAGGAGCATCGGGGCGCGCGGCCCTGGTCTCTGACAGAGCTCTTGAATGCAGAAAAAGAGAGCCTGGGTAGCTTCCTGAGCGGTCACCCTATGGAAGCTTATGAGGCAGAGGTCAGAAAGTTTGCGCCGCGGCGGATCCGCGAGTTACAGGCCACGAATCAGGCGGTGGTCGCGGGTTTGATTCTGGACATACGCACCATAAAAACCCAGCGTGGTCCTATGGCCGTGCTGACGCTCGACGACGGTTCGGGCCAGATAGAGGCTACCGTGTATAACGATGTGTTCACCGAACACAGAGACCTGCTGCAGAAAGATCGTATTGTGCTCCTCGATGGCAGGCTGCAGGTGGATGATTTTAATGGTGGGCTCGCTATGAGGACCAAGACCGTCCGCTCTTTGGAGCAGGCCAGAAAGGCCAGGGTCTCCCAGTTGCGTGTTCGGGTCGCCAGCCACCGGGTGGATGAGCGGTTCAATACCTTGCTTGCCAATACACTGCGAACAGCGGTCGGTGGACAGTGCCCGGTGGTGATGGAGTACGTCCAGCCCAAGGGTTCCGTGGCAGTCCGACTCGGTGGCGCTTGGCAGGTGCACCCCAGCGATGCCTTGCTGGATGAGCTGCGTATCGCCGTCGGCAACGATGCCGTGGACTGGGTTTATGAATCCTAGTGCGGTATTCGCAATATTGGCTTTGCTAACCGCCTGTGGCCAGACATCCCCTCCCTGCTCAGACAAGGGCCCTGTGACATCAGCGCCGAGCGCGGGATGCCTAGTTTGGGGCCCGCGTGGCGCATTATTGGTCCGGGGTTGGTCCAGCGGATGGGCGTTACCCGGGGGGAGCGTTGCCGACACCGAATCTGCCCGCTGCGGCGCGGAACGGGAGATCTTTGAGGAGACAGGGATGACTGCTACGGCAGGTGATTTGGTTAAGGTCTTTGACAACGGCTTTCATCTCTACTGGTGTGACGTGTCCGCGTCAGCTCAACCAAAAATCCATCGGCCTTTGGAGGTCAGGGAGGTCGCCTGGTGGCAGCCCGAAGCCGTGTCAGCGCAAGCATGGCGATATCCGGATCAGGGTGCGATGATTCGTGACCTTGTCACAGCGCGCAGACTGCCTGCGACCCACTAGCTTTCCAGCCTTTGCCGAACTCTCACTCCACGTTAACGAGCCTAACTATGAGCCAAGAACAGATTGAAGCCGCGGTCTTTCGCCGCCTGTTGTCCCATCTAGATGGCCGCAAGGACGTCCAAAACATCGATTTGATGACGCTGGCCGGCTTTTGCCGGAACTGCCTGTCCAAATGGTATGCCGAGGAAGCCGCCCAGCAGGGGTTGAACCTCGACAAGGAGGCGGCGCGTGAAATTGTCTACGGTATGCCGTATGCCGAATGGAAAGCGCACTATCAAACCGAGGCCACGCCCGAGCAAACGGCTGCTTTTACGGCACAACAGAATCCGTCAGGCGGGGAGTGAGAGCAGCACATCCTCGAGTGACACGACGTCAGCGTACTTCGCGTTGAGGTCATAGAGATTGGCCTCGTGGGCCTGGCTATCGCGGTCGCCACAGGCTTCTCGTGGAACCAATACCCGATAATTATTTTGTAAACCGTCTACCGCGGTTGCGCGCACACACCCGCTGGTCGTCAGTCCTGTTACGACAACCGAGTCTACGTCTCGCGCTTGAAGCCAATCATCCAGGGTCGTGCCGTGGAAGCTGCTCGCGTGTCGCTTCTCAAGTTGAAGGTCAGTCGCTGCGACGGGGAGGCGTGGATCGAACTGGACCCACTCGGACTCGGGAGTGAGGAGATTCAGGGCCGGGATGCGGGCACGGAAGACCGAGGCCTGCTCCTCATGGTGATAGATAACGGTGGTGAGCACGACAGGGCAGTTTGCCCTGTGAAAAGCATTCATGAGCTGGATATTGGCCGCCACCACTGTATCCGCCTCTGAGCCCAGCGGGCAGGCGGGATCAGTGAAACCCACCACCACATCGACCACAATCAGAGCAGGCCTCTCGCCCATTCCACCATCGGTTCTTTCGAGCGCTTTTCGTTGCGACATGACAGGCTTCCTGCGGGTTAGGTTACTATCCGCATCATGAGTGATCTCATCCCGCAGTGCCAGACACCCTGCCTGCTTTGCGTCAGGGTGCAATATCGTTATGGATAATGCGCAGCCTATGCCAGTCGATGTCAGTGCACTGCTCGACGCAGACTGGCCGGAATGGCGCTCTGCGCTTGAGGATATCCGCCGGGAATACGGTGATGAAGGAGTCCGGGCGTTGCTCAGAAGACTTCAGGAATACAGCATTGATCAAGGCGTCACCCTGTCGGATGCACTGCTCAATACCCCCTATACCAATACGCTTTCGCCTGATGAACAGCCGCCGTACCCCGGCGATCTGGAGCTGGAAAAGCGTATCGAAAATATTATCCGTTGGAACGCCGCGGCCATGATATTGCGAGCACAGGATGAAGGCTCGGGCTTGGGAGGGCATATTGCGACCTATGCCTCAGCCGCTACCGCAATGGAGACCGCGTTTCACCATATTTTTAGCGCCGAGGGTCGCGGTGATCTAGTGCTGCCTCAGCCCCATGCCGCACCGGGTATCTATGCCCGGGCTTTTCTGGAGGGCCGACTTAGCGAGCAGCAGCTGCGCAACTTCCGCCGGGAGCTGGGAGAGGGAGGAGGTTTGCCTTCATATCCTCACCCGCGCTCGATGCCCGAATTCTGGCAGGTGCCCAACGCCTCGATGGGCCTGTCGGTACCCATGTCGATCTATATCGCCCGTTTTGCAAAATATCTGCAGCACCGGGGACTCATGGCACCCGACGACGCGCGCATCTGGTGCTTTATTGGCGACGGTGAAGCGGATGAGCCTGAGGTGCTGGGCACGATCAATATTGCGGCGCGTGAGCGGCTCGATAACCTGGTGATCGTTGTTAACTGCAACTTACAACGATTAGATGGCCCTGTTCGCGGTAACGGCAAGATCATTCAAGAGCTGGAACGGGCTTTTCGCGGTGCGGATTGGCAGGTGCTAAAGGTGATATGGGGTAGCGGCTGGGATGTTTTGCTTGCGGCGGATCACGAGGGCGTTTTGCGGCATCGTATGGAGGAGTGCCTCGATGGCGATTACCAGCGCTATTCTATTTTGCCTGGAGACGAGCAGCGCGAGCATTGGGTCCATGGCGACCCCCGTCTAGAGCAGCTCATGAATACCCTCACTGACGCAGAGGTGGCGCAGATCAAGCGTGGCGGCCAAGATCCGAAGAAGCTTTATGCGGCCTATCGCCGGGCCTGTGAAAGCGAGGATCGGCCCACGGTTATCCTCGTGAAGACGGTAAAAGGCGACGGCATGGGTTCGGCGCTTCAGGGTCGCAACACGGCGCACCAGAAAAAAGACCTGTCTACCGAGGAGCGGATCGCCTGCGCCCGTGGCTGGGGCATCCCCCTCGACGATCAGGCCATTGCCCGGGCCGAGTTTTATCGGCCAGCCGAAGACAGCGAAGAAATGAGCTATTTGCGCACTCGCAGGGAAGCATTGGGCGGCTATCTGCCCAAGCGTGAGGTGCCACCTTCAAGTCTGAGCCCACCGGATGCAGACATTTTCGATAGCTTCAACGCGGGCAGCGAATCGCGCACCCTGTCGACCACCACTGCGATGGTGCGGTTGTTAACCAAGCTCCTGAGAGATAAGGCAGTGGGGCAGTACATTGTTCCGATTGTGCCAGATGAGGCGCGCACTTTTGGTATGGACGCACTGTTTAAAGTGGCCGGCATTTATTCTCCTGATGGCCAGCGTTATCCCCCGGTCGATGCCGAGGCACTAAACAGCTATCGCGAGGCGATTGACGGCCAGATTCTTCAGGAGGGAATCTGTGAAGCGGGCGCGATTGCTTCTTTCATTGCTGCCGGCACGGCCTACGCCACCTTTGCGGTGCCGACCATTCCCTTCTACATTTTTTATTCTATGTTCGGCTTTCAGCGCGTCGGCGATATGATCTGGGCCTCTGCCGACATGATGGCGAGAGGCTTTCTACTCGGTGGTACGGCGGGTCGCACCACACTCAACGGAGAGGGCCTTCAGCATCAGGACGGGCATTCCCCCGTTCTTGCCAGCACAGTGCCCTCGGTACGGACTTACGATCCCGCATTTTCCTGGGAGCTTGCGATTCTCGTGCGCTACGGCATCCAGCGCATGTTCATCGAAGATCACGATGAGCTTTTTTATCTCATGATGTACAACGAGGCGGTACCCATGCCGCCGCGTCCGGCGCATGCCGATCTTGATGAAGGTGTGATTCGCGGTGGCTATTTGCTGGAACCGGCCTCTGGCAAGGGTCGACGTGTCAATTTGCTGGGGTCAGGGACCATACTCTTTGAAGTCATGGAGGCCGCCTCGCGTCTTCGGGCAGACGGCTACGCCGTTGCGGTGTATAGCATTACCAGCTACGTCGAGCTGGCTCGAGACGCTGAGCGCGCGGAGCAATCAACCCTCTCCGGGCATGTCGAAGCAGCGTGGCTGAACGAGCTCTTCTCGGAATCGGGCGTACCGACTGTCGCTGCTACGGATTATGTTCGCGCCTTACCTCGTATGATTGCCAGCTGGTTGCCCGGTCCTTTTGTGGCCTTGGGTACGGATGGTTTCGGTATGAGCGAGCGGCGCGAGGATTTGCGGGCGCACTTTAAAGTGGATGCCGAATCGATTGCCGAAGCAGCTAGAAAACTGACCGCTGACTAACCACCTCAGCACGGCTGCAGTGGTGGTGGGCGTCCAGTAAGGCTACACTCGGCGCCCCGATCGGCAGGTTGTAAAGGGATCTCGCACGGCATCCCGCAAGGAGAGAGAAATGTCAGAGAAGGTGATCATCAAAGAGGTTGCGGCCCGTGACGGCTTGCAGGCGCAGCCCAAACATTTGACCGTTGAACAACGCATCGCCCTTTTAGCTGCGCTCGCTGACGCGGGTGTGCCCGAACTGGAAATCGGATCTTTTGTTTCTCCTAAGGCAGTGCCGCAAATGGCGGGCACAGACGAGATTGCCGCTAATTTGCCCGTCGCTGACCTCGCTTACAGTGCACTGGTGCCCAATATGAAAGGCTATGAGCTTGCAGTCCGGGCCGGTATTCGGAGCCACGCGATCGCCTTGGCCGCCACTGAAGAAATGAATCAGAACAACATCCGCAAAAGCCTGGAAGACACCTTTGTGATGGGGGAGGAAATTCTGGACCGGGCCGCTACAGAGGGCGTGGCGATTCACGCGTATCTGGCGGTGGCTTTCGAATGTCCCTATGAGGGTGCGGTGTCTGAGGCGCTCGTACTCGACCAGGTGGCGCGATTGATGGCGCACAAACCCGCACGGCTTGTTATTGCCGATACGATCGGCGCGGCTAATCCGGCTGCGGTGCAATCAATGATGCAAAAGCTGGTAGACCGGTATGGCCCCGAGTTGCTTGGCTGTCATTTTCATGACACCCGAGCCATGGGTCTGGCCAATGTCTATGCGGCCTTATTAGCGGGGGTTCGTCAGTTTGATTCCTCCGCGGGTGGTCTGGGAGGCTGTCCCTTTGCGCCGGGGGCAAAGGGCAATGTCGCCACGGAAGACGTGGCAATGCTGTGCGAATCAATTGGTTACACAACCGACCTCAATATGCCGAAGCTGCTCGACGCGGTGGCGTTACTCAGCGAGATGATCGGTGCGCCTCAGGGTGGCAGGGCCCACACCTGGCTATCCAAGCAATGCGCTTGAGGTAACAGTGTGAGAGTGTCTGAGGCGATTGTCGGACGGCAGAGTATTCGTGCTTTCCTGTCTGACAGCCCGGTCAGCGACGAGCAGATTGAAGCGCTTCTGACCATTGCGGGTCGCGCGCCGTCGGGATCGAATATTCAGCCCTGGCATGTCTACATTGTTCGTGGTGGTCGCAAGGACCGCATTACCGAAGCGTGTTCCAAGCGCTACCTGGCCGGTGATGAGGGCGCTTACGAGTATCACTATTACCCCCGCGAATGGCGTGAGCCCTATATTGGTCGGCGGCGACAGACGGGCTTTGGCTTATACGGACTGCTGGGAATAGAGCGGCAAGACGCTCAGGCGGTCAAAAACTACCGCGTGCAAAATTATCAGTTCTTTGGCGCCCCCGTGGCGCTGTTTTTTACCATTGATCGCGACATGGAGCAGGGGAGCTGGGTCGACTACGGGATGTTTTTGCAATCCTTTATGTTGGCGGCCCGAGAATTGGGCATGGAAACCTGCGCACAGGCGGCGTTTTGCCCCTACCACGACAGTGTCATGCCTATTCTGGAGGCGCCGGCTGAGCAGATGTTGGTGTGCGGCCTGTCTTTGGGCTACGCGGATCCCGATGCTCTCGTCAACACTTACCGCACCGAGCGGCTCGATGCCCGCGAGTTCATGACGGTTCTCGACTGATCAGCGCAGGTCTTGGCTTAGCTCGCTCTGGCTACCATTTGCTTGGCGATGATCATGCGCTGTATCTCATTGGTGCCCTCGCCAATACACAGTAAGGGTGCGTCGCGATAGAAGCGCTCGATTTCATATTCTGGTGAATAGCTATAGCCGCCGAATACTCTCATCGCGTCCAGACTGTTCTGTACGGCGGCCTCGGAGGCAAAAAACTTGGCCTGTCCGGCCTCTAAATCACACCGCTCTTGATGATCATATTTTGCAGCAGCCTGGCTCACCAACAGCTCAGCGGCGGCGGCGCGGGTCGACATTTCAGCGAGTTTCAGCTGGATGGCTTGATGTTCGGCAATCGCCTTACCAAAGGTTTTACGCTCCATAGCATAGTGAAGTGCCATCTTGGTCGCACCTTTAGCCATGCCAGCACCACGCGCAGCGATATTGATCCGTCCCAGCTCCAAGCCGCCGGCTACTTGCTGAAACCCCCTGCCTTCCTCGCCGCCCACCAGGTTGTCTGCCGATACGCGAAAATCTTCAAAAATCAGCTCTGCGCTGTCAATGGAACGGTATCCCAGCTTTTTTAGTTTTTTACCCACGCTAAAGCCATCGCCTTTTTCGCACACAAACAGGCTCATCCCACGGTGGGGAGGTGAGGCACTGGGATCAGTCTTGGTCAGTACTGCAAGACAATTGCCTTTGATGCCGTTGGAGATCCAGGTTTTGGTGCCGTTGAGGAGGTAGTCGTCCCCGTCTTTTTTGGCCGCCAGACGAATACCCTGCAGGTCGGATCTGGCATCTGGCTCCGTCAGGCCAATACCGCCGCGCAGTTCACCCGAGGCAAATTTGGGCAAAAAATGCTCTTTCTGCGCTTGAGTGCCGCCGCGCTCCACACAGCTGGCCATGATGAGGTGCGAGTTAAAGATGCCCGAGGGTGCCATCCAAACCTCGCAGATACGCGACACAATGCGCGCATAGGTCGAGGCGCTCAATCCGAGACCGCCATATTCTTCAGAGATCGTCGCACCGAAGAGCCCCAGTTCCTTCATTTGCTCCACCAAATCGGTGGGGTACTCGTCGGCTTGATCATATTCTCTGGCAATCGGCCGGAGTTCTCGCTCCACCCATTTGTCGATGGTGGCCAGAATCTGTTGTTCGACCGAGGCGTCGTGGTTCATGGATGATCTCCTGAAGAATGGACTTACGCGGGATCGCGTTTCGGGACCAGGATCTGACGTTCAAAGACGCAGACTTCGGTATCGTCCTGATTAATCCCTCGCGTTAGCACGCTGACAATGCCGGCATTGGGTCGGGACCGCGACTCGCGCTTACCCAATACCTCGGTATTGGCGTACAGGGTATCGCCGGGAAAGACCGGCGCGGGCAGCTTGATTTCTTTCCACCCCAGGTTAGCAATCGCCGCCTCGCTTACATCTGAGACGCTCATGCCTACAACGATCGCCACGGTCAGAGGGCTTGCGACCAATGGTCGGCCGAATTCGGTCTCTGCTGCGTACTCCTCGTCGAAGTGAAGAGGGTGTGTGTTCATCGTCAGCAGGGTGAACCAGGCATTGTCATGCTGAGAGATCGTTCTACCCGGTAGGTGGTGATAGATATCCCCCACTCCAAAATCTTCGTAAAGGCGACCCTTTTGCTGCGCGTAGCGCGCTTTTGCACTGGTTTTGGCCATGATCAGGTACCTGCTGGATTGTGAGACATGGGTTGTGGTGGTCCGAGATCCATCTAAAATGTATGGACAATTGAAGTCTGGGGGGTTCAGACCTGTCATGCAAGCTGACCAAGCAAAAAAGGGTGGAGGAAAGGATTCGCAAGCCGGATCTCGTATACCGCTTTACCGTCAGATATCCGATAACCTGTTGGCAGGTATTCGCGAGGGCAAGTTTCCCGTCGGCACATTTTTGCCTGGCGAGTTGGACCTGATCGATCGCTTCGAGGCGAGTCGGCACACCATTCGCGAGGCCCTCCGTGTTCTCGAGGATATGGGTCTGGTCAAAAGACAGCGAGGCAGGGGCACGCTGGTGCTCTCCACAGAGGCTTCACCCGCCTTCGTTCAAATGGTGCGTTCTCCCTCTGAGCTGTTTAGCTACCCCGACAGTAGTTTATTTCGACTGCTGTCTGACGATCGAATCGAGGCCGACAAGGCACTCGCGCGGGAGCTGGGCTGTCAGGCAGGGGATGAATGGGTCCGGATTTCGGGTTTGCGGACATTAGGTCCTGAGGGTCTGCCGATATGCTGGGCCGACGTGTACGTGATTCCAGAGTATGGCTCGATCGCTCAGAGGCTGGGAGGAGGTTCTCGACCGGTTTACGAAATGATTGCCGAGACGTTCAAGGAGTCGATCGAGAACATCACCATTCGTCTTACGGCGGGCGTGCTGTCGGAGCAAAAGGCAGAGGTGCTCGGCGTTGAGGCGGGGTCACCGTCGCTGAGTGTAAGTCGGTTTTATCAGGGTAGGGGTGGGCGTATTTTTGAAGTCTCCATCTCGGAACATCCCGCCAGCAATTTCAGCTATACCTTTGAATTTACTCGCGGCTGGCAGACAGCTGATCACTGGTCCTGGAGCAATTGATATGACCGACACTGATGTGACCCCTGTGCGCAGTTTCTTGTTTACGCCGGCCAATCATGCGCGCCGGGTGGAGAAGGTTTTTGAGGTGGGCGCTGATGCGGTCATTCTCGATCTTGAGGATGCGGTAGCGATCAGTGAGAAACCCGCGGCGAGGCAATGTGTTGTCGAGGCTTTCAGTGCGCGCCCACAGAGTTGCACCCGGCATTATGTTCGCGTGAACAGCATCGATACCCCTTATTGCGAGGAAGATATCAAAGCGACAGTGGGACCCTGGCTCGACGGTATTGTGCTGCCCAAGGTGGAGTCCCGCTCCTGTCTCAATCAGCTCGAGAGGCTGCTGGCCGCGGCGGAGACAGAGCAGGGCATGGCAGTGGGTGGCCTGGATCTGATGCCGATCATTGAGACAGCGGCGGGGGTAGCGTCAGCAAGAAAGATTGCGACAGCGGAGAGCCGCATTAAGCGCATGGCCTTCGGTGGCGGCGATTACACGTTGGACCTGAATTATGAGTGGAACGCCGACGAGGCAGTGTTGGCTTATGCCAGAGCGAAACTCTCGCATGCGTCGAGGCTCGGCGATCTTGAGCCGCCTATCGATACGGTGGTGCTGCAAATAAAGGATGACGCGCGATTTTTGCAATCGGCCCGGCACGGCAAGCAGTTTGGGTTCGGCGGTAAATTATGTATCCACCCCAATCAGATACCCCTCACCCACGAAGTGTTTACGCCCTCGCCAGACGAAATCGCTCACGCGCGCGCAGTGGTGGCGGCTTTTGAGGCGGCAGAGGCCGAGGGTTCGGCGTCTATCCAACTCGACGGCTACTTTATTGACTATCCGATCGTCTATAAAAGCCAGCGGATTTTGGCGCTGGCCGATAAATTGCAGGCCTGAATCACTCGTCAGGTCCCCCTCTCGAGGCTTGCAAGGCGACATCGCCTGCACTTAATCCCGCCGCACTGAGTCGGAATCACGCAGCGGTTGGTGTATCATGTCCGGACATTTGTGGAGTGTCCGATGCAGGCATCACATCTCAATCAAAAGACCGCGCCGCTGAGCCGTGCGATTGCGGATCGCGCGCTGTCACTTCAGCGGAGCGATGTTCCTCCGGACGTCTGGGACTATCTCAAACTTTGTCTGGCAGATGCCATCGGGATCGCGTTTGCCTCGCGCCACTATGACTTCGCGACCAAATCGCTTGAATCCCTCAGCTTGCTGGGTAGTGCGGGAGCTTCGACTATCGTGGGGCAATCGAACACGGTGGCGCTCAGAGATGCGGCACTGATGAACGGGTTGTTGATTCACGGGCTTGACTATGACGACACCCATCTGGCGTCCGTGGTGCACTGTTCCGCCAGCGCATTCCCGGCAGCATTGGCGCTAGCTGAGCAAAACCAGTTAACGGGTGCCGATTTACTGTTGTCCACGCTCATGGCGATCGAAATTGATGCCATGTTGGGAACTCAGGCAGGAGGGGTCTTTCAGCAGGTTGGTTTTCACCCAACCGGTGTGGTCGGGGTATTCGGTGCGTCAGTGGCGGCAGCGCGACTGATGGGAGGGGATAGCGACGCGCTGGTGCGGACTCAAGGTGTGGCGCTGAGTTTTAGCAGTGGCAGCATGGCGTTCCTCGATGACGGGAGTTGGACCAAGCGACTGCATCCCGGGTGGGCGGCCTCTGCGGCGCTTCAGGCGGCCGCGCTGGGTGTCTCGGGGTTTGAAGGGCCGGGTGAGGCTTATGGGGGGCGGTTTGGTTTTTATGCGCTCTATGCCCCGGGTACGTCGGTGGAGACCGACACGATCTCGGAGCAACTTTTCAAGGAATGGGCGCTGAGATCCGTTGCCATCAAGCCTTACCCGATCTGCCACTTTAATCATGCGCCAGTGGATGCAGCGCTAGAGCTCAAACAGCAACACGCGTTGACCCCTGATAAGATCGAATCGGTCACCGTCTTATTGGATGAGCGCCAGTTCGGAGTGGTGGTAAACCCGATCGAGAGTAAGCGGGTTCCCCAAAGCGAATATGACGCCAAGTTCAGCGTGCCTTATGCGGTTGCCACCGCCTTGTGTAAGGGCCAATTTGGCCTGGCCGATCTGGAAGACGAAGCGCGGCTCGATGCCGAAGTGCTGGCGCTTGCGCAGCGCGTTGACTGCGCTCACGACGAACGATCGCATTATCCAGAGGCCTTTTCAGGAGGGGTCAGTCTTACCCTCAAGGATGGCACACGCCTTGAGCACTTTTTGACCGTCAATCGGGGTGCAGAGGGTCAGCTGTTATCTGCAGACCAGGTGCGAGAGAAGTTTTTGGCCAATTGCGGCCTAACAATTTCGAATGAATCAGCCTTAGCAACGTGGGACATGCTGATGCAGCTCGATGAAGTGAATAACGTGACAGGCTTGATGGCACTGTTGCGGACTGAAGCCAACAGCGCGGGCTGAGTGCCCCGGGAGCAAGTGATGTTGATGAAAGCGGGTGGCCGAATCATGAGTGCGGCCGATTACGAAGCGAGCCTTCGTGAGTACAACCCTACGGTCTATGTCGATGGCGACTTGGTAGAGTCGGTGGCGGATGATCCGCGCCTGAAGCCCGGGGTCAGGGCGGTGGGTGTCACCTACGACTTTGCCCAGAAACCGGAGTATGGCGGCCTCATGTTGGCTGAGCAGGGGACCTCTGGCAAAACCATCAATCGGATGCTGCACATTAATCGCCATTCCGAAGACCTGCTTTCCAAGTTGGAGGCCGTGCGTCTCGTTTGCCGGGAAAGTGGGTGCGCCCAGCGTTACCTGACCCACGATGCCTTAAACGCGATATACCAAGCCACATGGCAGATGTCTGAGGACACCGGAGGCGAACAACACGAGCGCTTTCTGTCTTACTTGCATCGTATTCAGGACGAGGACCTGACGCTGGGGGTCGCGATGACCGATGGCAAAGGTGATCGGAGCAAGCGACCAGGGGACCAGGCTGTCAGGGACAGTTATGTTCATATCANCAAGCGCAGTGCCGAGGGTGTTGTCATNTCGGGTGTTAAAGCAATTGTCACCGGCGGCCCTTATATGCATGAGCTGTTGGTCATGCCTTGTCGCACTATGCGCAAGGAAGATGCAGACTTTGCGATCTGTTGCGCCGTGCCTATTGACGCGAAGGGACTGACCATTATTTCGCGACCGGCGGGTCGTCCCGGAGAGGCAGAGGCCGAGTTCAGCTCAAAATATGGCCAGAGTGTGGCGGTGTGCCACTTCGATCAGGTGTTCGTGCCATGGGATCAGGTTTTCTTTGCAGGAGAGCATGAGTACACCGAGCACCTGGTTACGTCTTATGCCAACCACCACCGACACAGCTGCATTGGTGCCCGAGCGGGTTTCGGTGATTTGCTGATTGGTGCCGGTGCCTTGATGACCGAAGCCAATGGCCTCGACATGGAGACGGTGCCGCACTTGCGCGACAGCATGGCGGAACTCATTAAGCTGGTGGAGGGATTTTTCGCCTGTGGCGTCGCGGCGTCCGTATATGGCATTCAGGACCCCTGTGGCTCATGGATGCCAGAGCCCGTTTTTTCAAATGTGGGCAAACTGCTTCTCGCGACGCAGATCTATGACATGCATCGCATCGCGCACGAGGTATCGGGCGGTCTGATTGTGGCACTGCCCGGCCCCGATGAGGACCACAACCCGGCAACTTCGGGCGATTTGGCGACCTTAATGGCGGGTCGCGCCGACATTCCCTATGAGCAACGTGCGCAGGTAGCGCGATTCATGGGGGACATTTCGGCTTCGTCAACCGGAGGCTGGTATTCTGTGATCAGTCTGCATGGTGGCGGGTCACCACANGCGATGAAGCGTGAGATTTTCAGGCGATATCCCATTGAGGAACGTCGCGCTCTGGTTGAGCGGCTGTTAGATCGGGGAGTCGCTGAAACGGGCTCTTCCGGTGCTCCGAGTCGGCAAAAGCAGCCCGGCCAATGCTGTGCAACCGGATGTCAGCCTCCGGCTGAACCCGACAGCAGCGAAGACGCCTGACGTCGGGCTGGCGGCTAGACGTTACCGCGTCTAATACTTAGAACGGAATTGCGCGCTCTGCTGGCGGCAGAATAGTCGTTCGCTTCATCAGTCGTGGGTGTTGGGGATCAAACGGATCCCTGCGGTGCATGGTGCAGGCGTTGTCCCACATCAATGCGTCTCCGGGCTGCCAGGCGTGCGAGTAAACGAATTCAGGCCGAGTCGTCCAATCAAAGAGAAATGCCAGCATGTCTGCGCTCTCTTGTGGATCCCAGCCGACAATGTCGGTTGTCATGCCGGGGCAAAGGTACAGGGCTTTGCGGCCCGTCACCGGATGCGTGCGCACGATGGGCTGATGAATGTCGGGTGACCGCGCTTTCTGCTTATTGTTTGTGGGCACGCTGTAAGCCTGATTGAAGGCCTCGTAAGACTGGTTGGCCAGACACCCATCAAGCTTTGCGCGGGTTTGCTCAGGCAGCGCGGTCCAGGCCGCGCTCATGTCAGCAAACTCGGTGTTGCCGCCCTCTGGAGGGAGAGTATCGGCCATCAGTAGCGAGCCCACAGCAGGCTTTGGCAAATAAATTTGGTCGTAATGCCAGCCCACCTCAGTATCCGATAGGATGCCGATGCGGCGTCCTTCTTGCTCAATATTAGAGACATACAAAATTTCGGGGTGCTCGGGGGAGAGATACTCCTCGCGCACGTGGATTTCCAGGTCGCCAAACTTACTGCTGAAGCCGACGAGCGCGGCCTCGTCAAAGGACTGGTTCCTGAACAGGAGGAGTTTGTGTTCGGCCCACAGTTCGCGAATAGCAATAATATCCTGTCCGCTGGGTGACCCAGACACCTGACAGTCAAGCACTTCGGCGCCAAAAGTGTGGCTGAGGGGGCGTGTCGCGTACATACCACTGATCCAAAGAAGAAAAATAGAATTGTACGGACATTTAGCATAAATACCAACTGAAGGACGTAAAAAGCGCTCAACCCTGTCGGGAACGCCCCATTTCCAGCGCCAGCACTCCCACTATCACCAAAGCGATCCCCAGCCACTGAGCGGCGGCCAGAATCTCTCCGGTGAGCTCGTAGGCCATCAAGGCGGTCGCAGGAGGGCCCAGCGTGCTGATCAGTGAGGCCCGCGACGGCCCAATTCGCCGCACACCCTCCGCCATTAAGAACAGCGGCAAAACAGTCGAAAAGACAATCAGCGCTGACAACGTATACCAGGCCGTGGCAGACAGATCGATGTGTTGCCAACCCGCCACCCATTGATAGTGTCCGGCAAGGCCGGCTGCGGCAGAGCCCATGGCAATGAGGGTAAACAGCCCGCTACCAAGCCGCTGTGTTAAGTCCCCGCTGATGAGAAAGTAAATCGCGATACTGACAGAGCAGAACAGGATCCACCCCATCCCTATCCACTCACTATCCGTGAGGGTAGTGTTCAGAGCGCCGGTGACAAGCAAGACGCCCAGTGACGTCAGTATCAATGCCAGAATCACCCGTGGGCTGGGCGCTTTCCGCTCGATCGCCATCTTGATCAACACAACAAAGATCGGATAAGCAAACAGCAGAGGCCGCTCGACGCTGGCGTCGATGATGGTCAGCGCATAAAAGTTAGCGAGTGCGCCAAGGTAATAGCAGAGGATGCCAGCAAAGATCGCGAGCCCGATATCGCGCCGAGTGATGACGAGATCTGGGGCGGAACGGCTGCGGTATAGCCAGGCCAACAGCGCGAAGCCGGGTACCGCAAGCACCGAGCGGATCGCAGCGACATCATGAAAGCTGAGTCCCATTTCGTACAGGCTTTTGGCGAACAGTCCCTTGGCAGCCAGCAGAATCGCGCCAACGGCAACGAGGACACCGCCCGTAATGCTGGGTGGCTGGCGAATGCTCAGGAGGCATCGCCCCCCGCAGTGAGCTCTGTGAGGACTTCCTCTGTGGAGAGCACTCTCGCCCAAAGCCGACGCAGCATGGTCAGGGTGGCTTCCTGCATCTCGTCGCTATCCGTTCCGGTGGCATCACTCGTAACAACAACCCGATACTGTAAGTCACAGGCTTCCATCGAGGTCATGGCGACACAGTTATTGGTTGAGACGCCGGTGGACACGACAGTATCCACCCCCAGAGCGCGCAGAGAGCTGTCGAGGGCGGTGGAGCGAAAGGCACCCTGAGTCGTTTTGTTCAAAACCAGATCGCCCGGTCCGGGTTTGAGCGCATCGACTACTTCGTGTTCGGGTTGGCCGGCAATGTTGTTGGTGGCTTTAATAATCGGTGCAATATGGCGCGGTGCGTCGCTGGCATCGGCCGCGTTGGCGCCATAAGTGATCCAGATAATATGCGCGCCTGCGGCTCTAAATCCGCCGATCAACTTCTGGATATTAGGGATCAGCAGATTATCGATGCGATCGAAACGATATTGCGCCGATTCGCTATTGCCCTGTTCTGCAAGTAGTTTCCCTAGACCCATCTCGCGATTCCCCGTCGCATTTTGCATATCGATGATCAGCAGGGCGGTCCGGGTGGGTTGAAGCGTGAATTGCTGGCTGAAATGATCAATAAAGCTGGGCTGGCTCATGGTGAAATCGCTTTCCTTGAATTGTTCGTACATTCTAAGTCATATTGCGTGGGCTGCGTGGTGGCCACGATCAAGGCGGGGAGCCAATGGATAAATTTGCAGAAGCAGGATATGGGCAAAGGGATATCGGTTTTGGAGAGCGGCCCGCACTCATCATGGTGGACTTTCAGCAAGGGTTCACAGACGCCAGCAACCCTCTAGGACGCAGTGATCACGTGCAGCGAGCGGTCGACAACACGTCGATACTGCTGGCGGCCTGCAAAGCAAAGCGGATTCCCGCCGCATCTTGCGCAGTCTCCTGGGGTGGGCCTGACGAGATGACGTATTGGAAGATCGATTCTCTCTACGATGGCAGTTTTTATCACGGTCATCCCTGTACTGAATTGGATCCGCGTATTCGTGACGACGACTATATTTTTCAGTTCATCAAGACCGCTCCGTCCATCTTTTATGAAACGCCGCTGAAGCCCTGGTTGGTCACGCACTGTATCGACACTACGATTATTACCGGTTGCACTACCTCGGGATGTGTTCGCGCGTCGGTGGTCGACAGCTTCTCGGCGGGTTATCGCACTATCGTGCCGGCGGATTGCTGCGGTGACCAGGATGAGGAAGCGCACGCCAGTAATTTACGAGACGTTGGCCGCCGCTATGCCGATGTCACCGATCTGCAAAGCGTGCTGGACCATATCAACACGCTCTGAGACCAGCACACACTAAACTGCATTTTTGAGTAGGAGCTCCGCTATGCCTATTGCCCACATCAACGGCCACGACATGTATTACGAAGTTCATGGAGAGGGCCCCCCGGCCGTTTATATCGGTGGCTGGGATACGTTCTGTCACGGGCGCCATCATTATCTGGCGAGAGGAATGACCGATCAGTTCTCTACCGTGATCATCGATTACCGAGGTATCGGGGAATCAAATGACGATTTCTCTGTACCCGCATCGACCCAGTTACATGCTGACGACATCATAGGGTTGTTGGACCACCTGAATATGAAGTCGGTGTACTTTGTCGGGCTGGTAGGCATTGGTGCCTGCATCGGCCAGTGGGTGGCGGTGAAGCGTCCTGACTTAGTGCGATGCATGGTCAATATGGGGTGTTGGACTTGGGCGGATCCCATGCTGGCGGACCAGCTGCGCGCGTTTGGTGACATGCATGAGCATGCTGGCTTTCTCGCATTTCAGTCGATGGTCGCGTCACTATCGTTCCGGCCGGACTATTACAACGCCAACCGCGAGAAGCTACTCGGCAGTGGTGGCGTCTGGGGCGCACTCGAAGGCCGCGTGCCCGCCCATCTGCGTTTTGTCGAGGCCTGCCTCGGCCACGACATCCGACCGCATCTCGCCGACATCGAGGCGCCCACGTTGGTGATTCATGCGGGCGAAGACATTGTTACCGGGCCTCGGACCACCCTGCCTCTGGAAGAAGGGCTCCCGAACGCAGTGGGTGTCACCATGGATGAGGTGGCTCATGTGGTCGCAGGTAAGGACGAAAAGATTGCGTTCTGCCAGATTCTGTTCGACTTTCTTGGCAGGCACTAACCGTCTCGTCAGTGGAACCGTCTCTGAGGCGTCTTAAATGACGCCTCGCTCTGCCAGATCCTGCAGATTCTCCACACCTAGCTCGTCCCCTAAAATCGTGGCGTTGTCTGCACCCAGACCCGCGCCACACTGCGTGTCGAGGCGCTGGTTGTCGATCTTGATCGGGTTGCTCAACCCGCGGTATTCGCCAAATTCCCGATGAGGCATGGTCTGCATCATGCCAATCGATTCCACAAAGGGGTTATTGAGGGCATTCGGCAAATCGTAAACCGGCGCCACCGGGATATGGGTTTGCAGCAGGGCAAACCAGTGATCGGTCTCTTCAGTCTCAAAAATGTCGTCGAGCGCTGCCGTCAGTGCATCCCGATTTTCCGCGCGCGCCGCCATGGAGTTAAAACGTGGGTCGTCGGCAAGTTCAGGGTGCTGTGTTCGTTCGACCAAGAGTTGCCAGAACTTATCGGTCATGCACATGATGAAGATCCAGCCGTCCCGGGTTTTGAAGAGTTGCACTGGCGTGTTGTACGGATGCGCTGAGCGCGCGACGCGACCGGTTTCAATGCCGTGGTTTAAGTACCACGTGCCGGGATACGTGAGCTGATGCAGTGCCACATCAAACAGACTGATATCGACGTCTCGGCCACCCTGATTCGTGCGCGCCAGCAGGGCCGCAACACACCCCAGTGCCGCGACCACGCCCGTCATAAAGTCGATCATTGATAGCCCAAATCGAGAGGGAGGGGTGCCGGGTTCACCGGTAACAGAGAGAAAGCCGCACTCGGCCTGCATGAGGTAGTCATACCCCGGCCACTCAGCACGATCATTGTCCCGGCCATAGGCGGAGATATGAGTGCAGATAATATCGGCCTTAACCTCTTTCAACGTTTTGTAGTCGAGCCCCATCTTGGCGGGCTGGCTGCCGCGCAAGTTGTTCCAGACGACATCGCTCTTGCGAACTAAATCATGAAAGAGCGACCGACCTTCGTCACTTTTGAGATTCAGCGTGACGCTTTTTTTAGCGAGATTGAACGCCTGAAAATAGGCGCTATCATCCTCGGCTAAAGTCACCGACCCTGACTGTCTAGAGGGGTCACCACCGGTCGCTCTATTTTCAATTTTGATCACTTCGGCCCCTAACTCTGCCAGGTACATTGAGCCATAGGGACCCGCGCCGAATTGTTCAATGGCCAGTATGCGGATGCCAGCAAGGGGTTTCATCATAATGTGCTCCGGAGAATTTCAGATGGGAAACGGATGATACCTTGCACCTGTGTGCAGATTGGTGCATCGTGACATGGAGAGCGAGATTGTAGCAAATGTCCGGTCAATTGTTTCGAGCGAGGCTGAGAGGCCTAGGCGGACTTTCCGGAGAGCGCAGTTCGCGATGAGATCAAAACAAGATCCATAACAAGAGGAGGCCAGCATGCCTTATCGTCTTGGTGTCGACGTTGGCGGCACATTTACCGACCTGATTCTCGTTGACGAGAAATCGGGCTCCATTCACACCGCAAAAGTCCCCAGCACACCTGCAGATTCCTCGATAGGCGTGATGAATGGCGTCGCGCGGGTCTGTGAAAATGCCGGGGTAGACCCCAGCGAAATCTCACAGGTCATGCACGGCACCACTGTGGCCACTAATACCGTGCTCACGGGATCGGGCGCTAAAGTTGGATTGGTGACGACCAAAGGCTACCGGCAGGTGCTGCAAATCGCGCGCTCCTACGTGCCGGGCGGTCTGGGCGGCTGGGTGATCTACAACAAAAGTGAGCCCCTGGCGCCGCTGTCTTGCACGATCGAAGCGGATGAGCGAATGGCGGCTGACGGTTCCGTGGTGCGAAAGCTCAACAAAGCCGGGCTGACCCGGGAGCTTAAGAAACTGAAAAAAGAAAATATTGAGGCGCTGACCATCTCTTTGGTGAATTCCTATGCCAATCCGGCACATGAGAGAGAGGTGGAGAAAGTTGCCAAGCAGGTACTGCCGGGAATTCCCGTGTCGCTGTCTTATAACGTCGTACCTGAAATGCAGGAGTACGAGCGGACGATTACGACGGTTGCCAACTCCTACGTGCGACCGAAAGTGGCTGCGTATGTGAAGAACCTTGAGCGCAAGCTCAAAGCCAAGATGAAAGATGTGAAGCTTCATATTCTGCGCTCTGATGGCGGAATGGCCTCGGCAAAGGTGGCGCAGTCATTACCGGTGAATCTGCTAATGAGTGGCCCGGCGGGCGGAGTATCGGGAGCGGTTTGGGTCGCAAAGCAGGCGGGGTTTGAAAACCTGCTGACCTTCGACATGGGTGGCACCTCAACGGATGTGGCGCTGGTGCAGAATAACAAGGCGCAGTTGCGTCGTGAGACCACGGTAGGTGATGTGACTGTGCGTGCTTCATCGGTTGATGTGCGCACCGTCGGTGCCGGTGGTGGTTCAATTGCACACGTGCCGGAGCTCACTGGAGCGCTTCGGGTAGGCCCCGAGAGTGCCGGCGCCGAGCCCGGTCCCGCTGCTTATAACAAGGGGGGTGATCTCCCGACGGTCACAGACGCCAATGTTGTACTCGGTTATCTGCCAAGTGAGGTGCGTCTGGGTGGCGATATGGAGATCCGTAAAGATCGTGCTGAAAAAGCGATCAAGCCAGTGGCAGACGCTTTGGGCATCTCCGTCAAGCGCGCCGCTGCGGGCATCATCGATATCGTGAATGAAAACATGTACGGCGCGCTGCGCCTGGTGTCAGTAGAGCAGGGCTTTGACCCCAGAGATTTTGCTCTGATTGGCTTTGGCGGGGCCGGGCCGCTTCACGCTAATGCCCTCGGTAAGCTCATGAACAGCTGGCCCGTGATTATCCCGCCAGGTCCGGGTGTGTTGTGTGCCTACGGTGATGCGACTACTCGTGTTCGCGATGAGGCGTCACGCACTTTCATTCGACGTTTTGCCAACATCTCGCCCGCAGAGCTTGCTAAAACCTATCAGCAGCTAGCCAATAAGGCGCTGAAGACGTTAGAAAAGGAGGGTGTGCCGAAAGCGCATCGCTCCGTGACCTATCAGGCTGATATCCGTTACTCGGGGCAGGGCCTGACGCTGACGGTCGATTTTGACCTCAAAAAGTTGAAGTCCAAAGGCCTGTCGATTATCGGGGACCCCTTTGACGAGATGCACCGGCAGCTGTTTACCTTTGCGCTCGAAGCAGACAAGGAAATCGTCAATGTCCGCGCGGTGGCGCAAGGTAAAAGCGCAGAAATTGATGCTAAAAAAGTCACTGGCTCCGGGAGTCGCACGCCGGTTGCGGCGGCCAAAATTGGCACTTCAAAGGTCTTCATGGACGGTAAGGATATGCAAGCAAACCTTTACCGCAGGGATGAACTGAAAGCCGGCAATAAAATTGACGGTCCCGCGATCGTGCTGGAGATGGATTCGACCACGGTCATCCTTTCCGGACACACCGGTAACGTCGATAAGTTCGGCAACATCCTGATTGCACCGTCAGCTTGAGCGAGGGGAGATAAAAATGTCTGCAACGATTGTTGAAACCAACACCAAGAAATTCAAGCGTAAGGATATCGATCCGATTACCCTCGACATCATCGAAAACGCGATGATGAATGCCCGATACGAAATGGACGCTGTGGTCTTCAGGACGGCAATGTCACCGGGTATCCGGGAGCAAAATGACATGTTCCCGATGATTGCTAATCTCGAGGGCAAGATGGTGGTCGGCCAGTTCGGTAGCTTTATTCATGGCTTCAAGGAAGCCTATGACGGCACCATCGAAGAGGGAGACCTGTTCCTCACCACCGACCCCTATGCCTGTAATGGCGCCATTAGCCACATCAACGATTGGTTGCTGCTGCGACCGATTTTCAAAGACGGCCGCCTGATTGCTTATGCCGCCATGTTTGGTCACATGACTGATGTGGGGGGCAAGGTGCCGGGTAGTTTGCCCACTGATGCTCGAGAAATTTTTGAGGAGGGCATTCGCGTGCCGCCGCTCAAGATATTCAAAAATGACGAGCTGCAGACAGACGTGCTTGACCTCATTTTGCATAACAGCCGCATGCCGACGTGGAACCGCAGTGACTTCAACGCACTGGTGGCGGCAATGCGGACGGCCGAAAAGCGAGTGATCGAGATGGCAGAGCGGTTTGGTGACGACGAGTATTACTCGGCGTTAGACGAGCTTCTGGCACGCAATAAGCGCGCCATGGCTAAGCTGATTAAAGATACGGTTCCCGAGAAAAAGCAGTACTTCGAAGATTATATTTGCGATGACGGCTTAGGGATGGGCCCTTATCGAATTAAGTGCTCCATGTGGCGGGATAAAGACAAAGTCATTTTCGACTTTGATGGCACTGACCCGCAGTCGATTAGCTCGATTAACTTCTACCTCAATGAGGAGATGTTCAAGATGTTCTGCGGGGTCTACATGATCATGGTGTTTGACCCCCAGATTATGTTCAACGACGGGTTCTATGACCTGATGGAAGTTCATATTCCGGAAGGGACCTTGTTGAAGCCACGTGAGCCGGCGGCATTGTCGTGTCGAACCCACGCACTGGGGCGTATTTTTGATGTGCTGGGTGGTTTGTTGGGTCAGGGAGACCCTGATTTCCTCGCCGGTGCCGGTTTCTCCGACAGTCCTCACTTTATGTACTCGGGCTATGACAAGAATGGCGAGTGGTATCAGCTGTATTCAATCGGCTTTGGCGGTATTCCCGGGAAGCCTTCGGGAGACGGGCCAGATGGCCACTCGCTGTGGCCCAGCTTTACCAACGTACCGAACGAGTTCCTCGAGAGCTACTTCCCGCTGCGGATCGAAGCCTATGAGACCATTACAGACAGTGGTGGTGCCGGCTATAACCGCGGTGGAAATGGATTGCGCATGGGTTACTGCTTTTTGGAGCCGGGGACGATCTCGATCCATGACGACCGGTGGCTCACCTACCCTTGGGGCGTGAACGGCGGTTTGCCGGGACGCCGATCAGAAAAGATCCTCAAGCGGGTCGATGGCAGCGAAGAGCGGATGCCCAGTAAGTGCGACCGCATTGCGGTGAGCGCCGGGGATATTCTCTACTTCAACACGTGGGGTGGGGGAGGCTGTGGTGATCCCCTCAAGCGAGAGACCGAGCGCGTTGAATTTGACGTGCGAGCGGGCCTGGTGTCGGCTGAGGGCGCCAAGCGTTACGGGGTGGTGATGACCGCAGACCTCACGGTAGACGAGAAGAAAACGAAGGCTCTGCGAGCGCGCATGGCGAAGTCGCGTGGCAAGGTCAAGATGTTTGACCGCGGTGGCGACATTGCCGAGCTGAAGAAGCGCTGCAAGAAGGAAACGGGGCTTGATGCGCCGCGGCAGCCTGAGTTTCAGGCCTGGGCACTGAAGTTTTTGGAGCAACAGCCGAAAGCGAAGGGCCGCGTAAAAATGGCGCGCGGCTGATACCGGGCACCACATTAAATCGATAAAACAGCCGGGTTCAGCCCGGCTTATTTTTGCCGGCAGGTAAGGAATGGGTGGTGATTATCTTCGTTTGTCTGACCGCACGGGCCACATCGCTCGCGCATATCCCTATGCCACAAGNTGCGCGTAATCAGCAAAGTAATGGCGAGGCAGTGGATTATTGGGCGCCCTAACCGCTCTTGGTATGCCTGAAATCGCATCGGTGAAGCGCAGCATCTCTGGTATCAATGTCCCCGCCAAAAGCGCACGACCACCGTATCGAGCTGCCACCCTTTTGTGGAGAGATGGCCAAACCCCCGCTCTGCAGTGCAGGCATTCAGGGTGCTCGCTGCCGTCTGGCTGGCGCTTTCCTGCTTGCGTTTGCCTACCTTCCGATTGGCGTCAACGATGGGTCGGATACTGTTAATCTGTCTCGGGTTAGCTGATACTTCTGGTGTGTCTTTTGAGTTATTTGGCGCGATACAGGGTGTGTCGTAGCCAGAGCAGGGCGGCGCAGTGCCATCCGCTTGCACAGGCCAGGTTAAGGAGTTTTGCTTATGAAATTCGGCGTTTTTCTTCCTAACGGCAGCAATGGCTATATCCCCTCGGCCGGGAGTCCGGTCTACGAGCCCACCTATCAACATAACTTGGAGATATCGCTGGCGGCAGAAAAATACGGGCTTGATTTCGTATTGTCGATGATGAAGTTCCGGGGCTTTGGGGGTGAGACAGGTTATTGGGACAGTTGTCTAGAATCGTTCACTCTCATGGCAGGGCTGGCGGCCAATACCGAGAAAATTGGTCTGTTTCCTTCGATTTCTATTCTCAGTCAACATCCGGCTGTCGTCGCTCGAATGATTGCGACCATCGATGATATTAGCAATGGACGTTGTGGGCTAAATATCGTTACCGGTTGGAATCGGCCCGAGTACGCCCAGATGGGGATGTGGCCGGGTGACGAGCACTATCAGAGCCGCTACGACTATGCCGCGGAGTACGTGCAAATTCTGCAGGCGCTGTGGCGTGAGGGCCGAGCGAGTTGGGATGGTCGGTATTTTCAACTTGACGATTGCTCTGTATTACCGACCCCCAACAGAGAAATTCCATTGGTGTGCGCGGGTGCCTCTCCTGCAGGTCGGCAGTTTGTTGCAGAGTATGCTGATCATCAGTTCGTTCTAACGAGTGAAGATA
Source organism: Halieaceae bacterium (assembly GCA_002683395.1). Classification (GTDB taxonomy): domain Bacteria; phylum Pseudomonadota; class Gammaproteobacteria; order Pseudomonadales; family Halieaceae; genus Luminiphilus. The sequence continues at coordinate 79,215 of NYTG01000004.1, forward strand.
AGCTGGTGGGCTCTGTTGCCGATATTCGCGCCAAGGCGATAGAGACAAAAAGGGATGTGGGTATTTATGCCNTGTTTCATCTGATCGTGGCAGATAGCGATCAGCAGGCGCGGGCCGAGGTCGATGCCATCATTGCCGGTGCTGATCAGGGCGCCATCAGCAATATTCTTGCCAGTGCNGACCTCGATACCAATGCAGATGGCACGGCTGAACAACTCAAAGCGGCGCTGAATCAAGATGTTGAAACAGGCAACATGGCCTTTATGGGAATCCCCGTCATTTATGGGGCGCCGGATACGGTGGTGGCTCGAATCGAGGCCATCGTTAATCGGACAGGAATAGACGGCATGCTGTTCAGTTGGCCCGACTTTGTCAGCGGCATTGAGCGCTTCGGGTCGGAGGTGCTCCCGGCGCTNGAGCTGNAGGNCTGAACTAAGCGCTTAACCGTCGTTNTCTACCTGATCNACNANCGCGNTATAGNNTTCNTCGTCNNCNNTTTCNAGATCTTCAAGNTCNCCCACNATGATNCGCGTNACTTCNTGAAANAGGGTTTGNTGNCGCGCNGCNCTNGCTTCCATNTCGGCATCACTGAGCTCGTAGCCTTCTATGTCGTCACCAGAGAATAGTCCCTTTCCCGCGGCAACTCGCTCCAACGTATCAAGCCGGTCCCTTGTGACAGACAACTCGCCTGTCAAAGCCATAATCATTGAGAGCAAGCGGTCAACGTCAGGGTCGCTAAAGTAAAACGGACGTTTACCCTTCGCTTTTCGCTGCAACATAATGTCATGGTCTTGTCCGATCATTTCTGACATCCATAGACAAACCAAACGCCCCCGCCGCCAAAGTCTCCACCCTGAAAGGTATTGCTCCGCTGTGTCTCTTGAAAGGCGCTGGGAACCATAATCTGGAGAGGCGTGTGGGACTGAAACCCAGAATCTCGCGCTAAGGCATCAAGATCCAGCTGGTGGCTCTTACGCCAGAACGGCTCATTGTTGTTTTCACTATCCCAATCAAAAATGAACGTATCGAAGGGCTCCATGCCCTCATAGGGTGGCGTTTCGACATGCAACATCATGCCACCGGGCTTTAGCACTCTGTGGCACTCTTTGATAACCCTCTTTATTGCAGCTGATGAGGTTTCGTGGAGCAAAATATGTGAAACGACCAGATCAAAGGACTCATCCTCGAAGTCAGTGAATTCAGCATTTTGCTGAGAAAAGTGGACGGCCAGATTTTTGGATGAAGCGCGCGCGTGTGCGTAGCGGAGCATGGGGGCTGCAACATCAATGGCATGAACCTCTGCGTCCTCGAATCCGCTGACATAGGGAAGCGTGCTGTGGCCCACTGCGCAGCCCATGTCCAGAATGCGGGTAGGCTTAAATTCTGGATGTTCCTGCTTAAGCCACGCTACCGTGCTATCTCCCATGTCGGCGTTATTAACGCCCATCTGCCCCATGGCGTAAATGTAGACGGCACGGTCATAAATCGCGCCCTGTGCGACATCATTGTCAATATATTCGGTGTGGTAGCCACCGGGTTGGCAATGTATATCGACCGCAGTGTGGTATGCAGGAATTTCCAAGTCGGGATCGAGGCGGAGGCTTCCAACGGCTGGAGTCTCAGCAGCTTGCTTGGCGAGGTCCTGAATAGCGCGTTGCACGGGGATTTGTGCCGCCGACCACATCATTTCCTGACTCGTGCGCAATAAGGAGCTCCATGCCTGATAGTGGGGGTCCTGGCTCATGACCTGCCCCACTTCTTGAATGGTTTCAGGNTCTCGCTGNTGCGCCTTTAGAAACTTGCCCTTGGCACGCTTCTCATAGGCTGTTTTCAGNCCGGGGTGCAGGTGAGTCACNAGGTGNTCTTTAAACGATCGAACAAAATGCTGGCGTGCTAACTCATCATGGCTGGTNGCTGGCAGAGCCTCGTGAACCTGCTGTTCCTTGTAAGCAATTGACATGGAAGCAATCCTTTTTAATTGTTTTAAAACGCGTGGTTAGAATATAGCTTAGTCGGCCCTCCCAGCCAATCTCGGTCTTGAAAAGGCCACCTCCCCCCGCGCAAGCCGCGTTGATGCGGCCTAGAAGCCAGCCATGCTGAATTAGTTGCTCTTTTGGCAATGACGGTGCACCGTTNAGTCTCCTTAGTTCCTACTTTCGGGAGGTAGATGNAATGAGTGNTCAGGTGGCGTTGGTGACAGGAGCAGGTATCGGACTCGGGCGCGCGACGGCCTTGGCTTTGGCGAATGNCGGCTATCACGTGATGGTGACCGACGTGCTGCCAGAGGAAGGGCACGGTGTCGTGACTGAGATTATAGAGCGGGGAGGGGCGGCTGAGTTTCATGCCCTGGACGTAACCGATACGGCAGCGGCTAATGCCGTTGTAGAAAAAATCCAAGACCAATACGGTGCGATATCGGCGCTTGTTCTCAACGCGGGTATTGCGCGCACGCTGCCACTCGGAACTCTTGAGGACGCTGCTTGGGATGAAACGATGAATGTCAATTTGAAAGGTATGATGCGCGTCATGCGAGCGGCTATCCCGGGAATGCAGGAAAATGGCGCCGGTGCCATCGTGTGTTTGTCCTCTATTGTCGGCGCAGTTTTGGGATGGTCCGAGCATATTCCTTACGTGGCGAGCAAAGGAGGCGTGATGGGGATGGTTCGTTCTGCGGCGCTCGAGTTTGCAGGGGATGGCATCAGGGTTAACGGCATTGCTCCGGGCGTTATTCGTTCGGCACAGACGCTAGATCCCGTCAATTCGCTCGGCGAAGAGGGGCTTGCCGCTTTCGCAGAGACAGTGCCATTGGGGCGCGTCGGCAACCCTGAGGATATTGCTGATGTGGCGGTCTTCCTATTATCCGATAAGGCGCGCTATTTAACGGGACAGGTAATTGCTGTTGATGGCGGAACCACTATCAGTTTGTGAGCTGACTTTCTTAGCTCGCGGCCCCCGAGTCTTCTAACCGCAATGTTAAGGCGAAGCTGAACTGGTAAGCAAAAAAAAGGCGGGGCATTTGAGCCCCGCCTTTTTGTCTTAGCTCGATTAGAAGCGATACTCCAATTCTACGCCTGCACGTCGTTGTGTGCCCGGCGCTACAAAACCCCCACCGAATTCCGGAGCGAGAATAACCTCTGCCACAAACTCTTCATCGGTGAGGTTTCGAGCGAATGCCGTCACACTCCAATTCTCCCCACGAACACCTAATCGCAAGTTAGTCAGGCCATAACCGTCAACCATAGTGCCGCCTTGGCCATTGGTTTGTCCGTAGTTCGCGGGTGGACCGCCAAATAGCGTCGCCGGGACGATGTCATCTTGGACCGTGTGGTACCAAGTATCGCCTTGGTAAGAATATTCTAGGCGGCCAAAAATCTCCCCACCGGCAATGGGCAGCGTGTACTGAATGGCTGCGTTTGCCGTAAATTCTGGATTGTTAGGCACGTCGTTGCCCGCGGTATAGGGGCGGAGGTTATTCTTATCAATCTCGCCGTCGACTTCTGAATAACCGATATCAAACCGCAGGTTATCTGTGACGGCCCACGCTGCACTGAGCTCATAACCTTGCAACGACACTTCGTCTATGTTCTCCGCTGTTCGCAGGAGTCCGAACGGTCCGACGAAAAATTCGAAGAACTGCATGTCGTCTACATCGGTTTGGAAAACGGCACCGTTTAGCTGCAAGTTGCCGTTGAGCAACGATGACCTAAATCCGAGCTCAAATGAGCTGGAGGTCTCTTCTCGGATGACGTCTGGGGGTGCCACCAGAGCGCCGCCATTGTCTACAAGATAGAAATCGACGATAGAGCTGGCGCCGGAATTGTTAAATCCCCCCGCCTTAAAGCCTACGCCCCAACTACCGTAAAGGGTTGTGTCGTCGGTCACGTCCCACGTCAAGCTCACTTTGGGCTGCACCTGATCAAACGTCTTACTATTTCCGGCGATACGCGAGCTGACGGTAAAGTCATCAAAATTGACGAATCCCGGGTTGAGTGGCGAGCCTGCGAGAGGTTGGCCGTTTAAAGTGCACTGCCCACCGCAATAATCGATGTAGTTAGACAGCGCGCCATCAGCAGGAGAAGGTACACCGTTGGTAACTTCCCGCTCTTCGCTGTCGTAGCGCAGCGCAACAGAAAGCTCCATCGATTCAGTCAGGTCGTAGTTGATGGAGCCGAACACTGCGAATACCGTGGTATCGAAAGTGTCATTAACCATGGCATCCGTGAACTGATTGTAAATCGAAGTCGGTACGTTGCCCGCAGGATTAGGCCAGTTAGTGCCGTCGTCACGTAACTGTGAAACGGCTTGGTAGCGCTCGATGTCGAGGAAATAAACCCCGGTTTGCCACCGCAAACGCTGGTCCGCGCTTGATGTCAGCTGAACTTGAAAGCTCAGGTCTTTCTGGAATCGTTCCTGATATTGATAGCCGTCGCACGTGCTAGGGCTATAAGGTGGCAAAACCTGCGCGCCAGGGGCAGAACCGAAGATGAAAGTGGGTGCGGGAAGCGCGGTGACACCGCCCGGCACATTCGGCGTGTAGGACGGGGTTAAGGCATCAAGTGAATTAATACAGGCAGCGGTGCCACCGTAGAAGCCAAAAGCACCAGACGTACCGTCTGCTATGAAAGTGTCCTCAGTGTCACTAAAAAAGGTCCACGCACTTAACGTAGCCCAGTCCATTTCGAAATCTGCTTTGACCGAAAACTCTAGTACGTCTTGCTCGTTGATCGGNCGNACATTACCCGCAAAGATAAACTCGTGTGAGTTAACGTCTTGATAAAACGATTCCACGCCCGGTGTACCAAAGCCCAAGAATGGGGGTAACTGAAAGGCCGCGTTGAAGGTAATCGCCGCGGCTTCAGAGCTGCCCTTACGTAACTTCGTGTCAATAGAGAGTCTGTCAGTAGGATCGAAAACGATTCGAGCCTGAACTGCATGATTTTTTGCGTCGTCTACNACACTGTCATTCAAAAATGAGTTGCTGTAAAAGCCGTCTGTGGTGCGGTAATCAACGGTGAGTCGGCCTGCAACGTTATCGCCAAGTGGCCCGGCTATGCTCGCAAGTCCGGTGTAAGTATTGTCCTCTGCAAAGCCTGCTCGAACCGTGGCTTCAAATTCTTCTGTCGGCCTTTTAGTGGACATGATAACGGCGCCTGCGGCAGCCGATCGGCCATACAGCGCACCCTGCGGACCCTTGAGAATTTCGATCTGTTCTAGATCTGCATACTCTCGGTTAAAGGCGTAGGTGTTAATGTGGAGAATGCCATCAATAATCAGAGCAAAATTGGTCTCCGCATCGCGTGCGCCGTTGATGCCCCTGATCGACACCGACGAGTCGCCCGTCTCAACGGTATTCACGAAGCTCACGCCGGGAGTTTGAGAAATGAAATCTTCGGCCCGTTGGATGCCCATGTCCTTTATCTGCCCTGAGGTGAAAGCCGTTACCGTGCTGGGAACGTCTTGAAGGGATTCCGTCCTCGCTCGAGCGGTGACGACCACCTCTTCAAGCTGGGCAACAGCGAAGTTTGGTAATGCTAATCCGCCCGCTACGGCAGTCAGCCCGGCTAGCGCCGCGGATAGATGTTGTTTCATAGTCGCGGGTCTACTTCTATTAGGGTTTCTTATACTCATGGATCCTCCGATAAGCCCTCGGGAAATGGCTCAAGTAATGCATATTACTTACAACCTACTGTCTAGGTCGGTGATTGGATTAGTCGAGTTAACCAACTACGTTAATCTGATGTCCGTACAATTACGTCAGGCTATCCAATATCTCCTCACGTTGCGCTTTGGTCAAGTCTAATTTTTCGAGAATATCCACTGTATTTTCGCCGATCTTGGGCAAGGTGGCGTCAATTTTGGCGGGTTCAGACGCAAATTTGAGGGGTGTGCCGATGTGATCATTTCCGGCATCGTCGTGCCAACGCATGGCTCTTGCCTGAACATGCTCGCTCTCCCAGGCTTCTTTTAAGCTGACCACCGGGCTCCAGCAGATATCTCGACCTGCGAACCAGTGCTCCCATTGGTTCCTGGAGCGGGTTCTGAACGTGTCACGCAAGAACTCAATAGCTGGCCAATGCCCTTGACCAGCGGGGCCTGTTACGCTGACGATAAATTCGGGCCGTTCGAGCCCTGTGAATAAAGCCTCGACGAACTTGTGCTCGCCACCTCCCAGGGCAATGTACTGCTGATCAGCGGTTTCGTAGATGTTAAGCATCGCGTTACCACCATGAGTGCGCTCTTCAAGGCGCTCAGGTGGCTGGTTTCCGCCAAATACGGGGCCCAAAATGTTGGGGCTGGCCGCGAGCACTGCCTCAAACATGCTGATGTCAATAAAATCGCCTTGGCCTGTTGTGTTTCTGCGGTGAAGCGCCATTAGAATGCCGGAGAGGGCGAGATAGGCTGAAAGCATGTCGGCGATCGGGACGCCGATAATGGCCGGACCTGAGTCGCCCTCGGGAGACCGAGTCACATCAAGGATACCCGCGGCGGCGACGGTCGCCGTATCGTGAGCAGGGCGGTCGCGCCAGGGCCCGGTCTGACCGAAAGCGGAAATGGAGCAATAAATTAGCCCCGGGTTGCTTGCGGACAAGCTGGCGTAATCAATCCCAAGTCGCTCTGCCACGCCAGGGCGAAACGCTTCCACCACTACGTCGACTTCTTGTGCCAGTGCAAGCAGCGCTTTTTTGCCCGCTTCGGTTTTCAGGTCGAGCGCAATGCTCTCTTTGCCGCGCTGGGTATTGCGAAACATGACCGTTTCGCCGCCTTGCTGCCAGGGAAAGGCCTCGGCCGACCGCGTCGGCTCGGGCGCTCTAGGATTCTCAACTTTAATCACCCTAGCGCCATGATCAGCCATGTGCTGGGTGGCCGCTGGACCAGGCAGGAACAGCGAG